>CAYMZL010000159.1:0-5970 GCA_964394825.1 uncultured Dehalococcoidia bacterium
AACCTCCCGCTGGGTCAGCCCATCCGGGTACGCTGGCGTCCGGACCGGTTGGGCTTCAGCTCGTTCCTGCAGACTGGCAACACGTTCCGTGAGAGGCCGCATGCCCAACTCGCTGGCGATAGCTAGGGACTCGTCCATTAGGGTCATTGCCTTGGTGCGGTCACCCTCCTCATTGCGTTCAAGTAGTGCCTTTGCGTAGTCGTGACAGGTCCAGGCCAGTTCGGGCCGGTAGCCGGCTTTTCGGCAAAAATCGTAGGCGTCTTGAAAATGGTCAGTTGCCGTGTCCCGGTCTCCCATGTTATCAGCCAAAAGTCCGAGACAGCGGTCCACGGTGATGTAATAGGCCATGACGCCCACCGATGGCTTCAAAGCGGCGTATTGCTCGGCTGCCGCTTCTCTGTCACCATTCATTACTGCCATCAAAGAAGCCCCGGCCCTTGCCCATGTTAAAAAGAATGGAGTCGCTGAAGGCGACGAAAGGACGGCGGCAATCGAGGTCTCGCCCAGGTCAGGCCGTTTAACAGCACCGAATATGCTCCTGACCAAAGGGGACACAAAAGCTAGGCTTGCATTTGCGGTAGTAGGCCCAGCCGCGGATTGCCGGACCACCTCCTCCAATCGCTCCAGATGGACCTCGGCCTCGATCTGATTTCCGGTCTGGGTCTCCAGAATTACCCGCTGTAAGAGTATCCGTGGGTCGAGAGGCATCAGGTCCAAGCCCCGCTGGTTTGACTTCCTGGCCGATTGCCAATCTCCTTGAAGCTTGTGCCACCAAGCAATGGTATTGTGTGCAGTCGCCAGCCAGTAGCGGTCGCGCAGTCTCTCCGCCGGTTCCAAGATCGCCGACGCTTGGCGCTGGGCCTCTTGCCTGTCGCCGAACGATCTTGAACTAATGGAAGCAAAGTACCGGGCGGCGACCTCGCCTCGAGGGTCGGACGCTGCAACGGCCAAATCGACGGCCATAAGGCTGCTTCTCAGAGAATTCTCAAAATGGTTGTGCCACAATTCGACTTGGGCGGCAAAGATGAGGGTTCTCATTTCGAGAGCGGAATTACCTTCTCGTCTGGCGATGGTGAGAGCACGGTCGAAGGACTCCCGGGAGCTCCGGTAGTCGCCGTCTACCAGCCCCTGGACGTTCCCATGGAAAGAATGGAGCCTTCCGGCTTCGAGAGAATCATCGGGAATGAGTTCCAGGGCCCGGGTGACCAGTCTGCCGGTCCCAATACCGTGTTCACTTAACTGAGGGAATGGGGATTCGGCAATCGCCACGATCTGGGCCGTGTCACCCACTGATGCATAGTAGTCAAAAGCGCGGCTGAGGTTGAGGTAGGCTTCCCGCAATTCGTGTCTCGGCAACGTGGCAGCTTGGGCACGACCCAGGCCAAAAAGAGCGGCTGCGGTTTCGCCATCTTCCGCCGGCCCCTGATTGGCTGACAAAACCCGGCCGAAGTGGACCAAAGCCTGCTCGTAGGCGAAGGTTTCGAGGGCGCTTTCTCCTGCGATGAGAGAATACCGCACCATTTTGTCCTTGCCGCCGACCGCCCGGGCTTCGGCGAAATGGTAGGCCAACTCCCCGGCATGTTCGTTCACATTGGTCTGCTGCAGATGTTCCAGTGTCTCTCCAACCGCCGCATGCGCTTGGGCCTTCCGCATGAGCGGTATCTCTTCATAGACGGCCTGCTGAATCAGCGCGTGACCAAACCGGTATCGTCCAGATCCGTCAGATAGTGATTCGATAATTCGAATGCCCAGGGCCTCGTCCAGGCCATCCAGAAATCCGTCTTCGGCGATATCTGGGCACAGGGCCCGAAGCAACGGGAGATCAAAGTCCCGGCCAATCACGGAGGCAGTTCGCAGCAGTTGACTACAGGTCTCTGACAATCGGCTAATGCGCCGTAAGATCGCTTCACGTACGGCCTCGGGAATGGTGGCTATCCAATCTTCGTTCTGGCCCAATTCCGCACGGCTGACCGAACTAACAACTTCCCCAACGAACAGAGGGTTGCCTTCGGTGCGCTGGTGCAATGACTCGACCGCGGCGTCTGCCACGGTAACTCCCGCTCTGGCTTGGATGAACTCACCCACCTCTTGTCGGCTAAGGCCCCCAAGTTGTACCCGTTGGAAGTTCTCTTCACGGACGAGGCTCCCTAGGGTCTGGGCCAACGGATGGCTCCCGGTTACCTCGTTATCCCGGTAGGCACCCACGACCATTACGGAGCTTGCCGAAATCTCCCGCGCTAGAAACTCCAGAAGCAAAAGAGACGATTCATCAGCCCAGTGTAGGTCGTCGAGAACCAGTACCAATGGCTGGCGCCGGCCAACGTTTTTTAGGAAAGTGGTGATGGAGAAAAATAGGCGGAAACGGGCTTGCCCCTGGTCCAGGGCCGACGGTTTTTCCAGCCCCTCTAATTTGACGGTCAACTCGGGGAGAATCTCGGCGATGTCCGCCGCGCCCGGCCCCATTTCCTGGCGGAGTTGGCTGGCTTCTGCTGTTTCGACGTAGGTGCGGATGGACTGCAGCCAGGGCCAATAGGGTGGCGCGCCCCGGCGCTCGTGGCACCATCCCCACAACACGATCGCGCCCTGGGCGTTGGCCTGCGCAGTCAATTCATGGGCCAGCCGGGTCTTCCCGATGCCCGGCTCCCCGGCCAGCATCACCAACTGTCCCTTGCCGGACAGCGTTTCGTCCAGGGCAGCAGCCAATACGGCCAACTCTTGTTGGCGGCCGATGAAATCTGATGCCCGAGACTCGTGGCTAGTCAATCCCACGCACCTCTGTTCCTCGTTGGGCACATATTACAACAAGTCGGGTGATTTCTGGCCGATTTTCTTAAGACATGTTGGGGTTTCCGATCCGCCACTACTCTGATCTTTCCATTAGAGCGATAAGCCCAAAGCTTCGCGGGATACCTGACAAGCTCGACATAGTGAAGATTCACTATGCCGCTCCGAATACCCAATATTTTTCAGTTTCAAGAAATGCCGCATTTCCGTCATGTGCCCCCATACCGGCCAGACCTACGATGTTGCCAACAAGAAATTCACCGGAGGAAATCATGACGACGACAGCGAACATCCAGACAGACTGCAACACGGTGGTCCAAAACACCAACATCACAACGGAGGAAGGAGCGATGAATCACGCGAGCAACAACATCAATATGGTTACCCGGATCTCCAACGCTTTCCGGATGGGAAGCATCTCCAAATTCGCCGCCGGCGCGACGCTGGGCCTGGCATTGACCATCGGGTTGGCCATGCCCGGCAGCGCCAGGGCGGATTCACCCCTCGTCGCGGTATCCAGCAGCAGCGTAAGTGGCCTCTGGAACGACGACTTCTCCCTGGTCTACGGCACCCCTGACTCGGGCCTGGAACTGGGCGGAGCCAGCACCAGCGCGGCGGCCAAGATGAAGCTCAACATCGATACGGACAACTGGAACGACGACTTCTCCATGGTCTACGGCACCCCTGACTCGGGCCTGGAACTGGACGGAGCCAGCACCAGCGCGGCGGCCAAGGTTAAGCTCAACATCGATACGGTCAACTGGAACGACGACTTCTCCATGGTCTACGGTATCCCCGACAATGGTCCTGGACGTAGCGGAGCCAGCGCTAACGCGCCTGCTAAGGTGAAGATGAACACCAATATGGACCTCTTCTGGAACGACGACTTTTCCCTGGTCTACGGCACCTCCGACATCGTCGGCTAGCAAAACCGCAACCAGTATTAGGCGCTCGGCGATTCAAACGCCCCAGACTACAAGTGAGTCTGGGGCGTTTTTCGTGGGTTTCACTGTGAGGCCGGTCAGGGACGAACTGCATCGCTTGTATTCTTCAGATCAAAGGTTGCGTGTGTCCTAACAAGCCATTGTGTTGCTTCGGAGACCCACGCAGCAGTGGGAGCAATCGCTACATCTTTAATGCGTCGTGCTCCGTATAATGGCGAATGTACTAAGAGCATGGCATCCCCGGCGACGCAAGGAACGAATCGAATGAAAGCCGTGGCCCTGATTCCCCGTAAACCCGGTAGTCTTTACCTGGGCGAGCTGCCGGCGCCGAGCGTCGATGATGTGCCCGGCGGCCGGGGTGTGCTGGTCAAAGTGCTGCGGGTCGGTGTGTGTGGCACCGATAAGGAGATACAAGCAGGGGAGTACGGCGCCCAACCGCCGGGATACGATTTTCTGGTCCTCGGGCATGAGTCATTCGGCGTGGTTGAACAGGTCGGACCGAAGGTCACCGGGCTGGCCCCCGGCGACTACGTCGTCGCCCGTGTGCGGCGTCCGGGAAACAGCCCCTACGACGCCATCGGGATGCAAGACATGAGCACCGACGATGAGTACCACGAGCACGGCATAAATCTATTGCACGGTTTCTTCACCGAGCACTACGTGGATGTCCCGGAGTTTCTAACGAAGATACCCGCCGGCCTTCGTGAGGTAGGTGTCCTGACCGAGCCGATGACCGTGGTTGAAAAAGGGGTGTCTCAAGCCTATGAGATCCAGCGGCGGCTGCGGATCTGGAATCCCAAAGTGGCCGCCGTATTGGGGGCGGGACCCGTCGGGCTGCTGGCGACGCTGGTGCTGCGGCTACGGGGTCTGGACGTGGTGACCATTGCGCTTCAAGAAAGCCCGTACCTCAACGCTGAGTTGGTGGAGGACCTGGGCGCACACTATGTCAGCGCCCGCCAAATGTCTCTGACGAAAGCTGCGGTGGAGTACGGTCCCTTCGACCTGATGTTTGAGGCCACGGGGTTCTCTCCTTTGGTGTTCGAGGCCATGCAGGCGCTGGGAAAGAACGGGGTTCTGGTGTTGGCCAGCGTGACCGGTGGCAACCGCATGGCTGAAGTTCCCGCCGACGCCATCAACCTGGGTTTCGTCCTAGGCAACAAGGTTGCCGTGGGCACGGTGAACGCAGCTCAGGAGCACTACCAGGCGGCGGCGCAGGACATGACCCTGGCCGAGGCCATGTACCCCGGCTGGCTGGCTAGATTGCTAACCCATCCAGTCCAGGGATTGGACAACTACCAGCAGGCTTTTGATTTACTCGATGGACCGGAAAAGCCCATCAAGATATTCATCGAGGTAGCTCCCTTCAGCTAGCGATTACCCCTCAGTCCACCGGCGGAGGCGGGATATAGTGGTGCAACGGAATCAATACGACGTAATCATCATCGGCAGCGGCGCCGGTGGGGGCACCCTCGCCCATAGATTGGCGCCCTCGGGCAAGCGGGTCCTAATCTTGGAACGTGGGGGGTTTTTGACCCGGGAGAAAGAAAACTGGGACTCCAATGAAGTCTTCGTCAAGGGCCGGTACAACAATGCCGAGAACTGGCTGGATGGTAGAGGCAAGGAGTTTCAGCCGGGCCAGCACTACTTCGTCGGCGGCAATACCAAGTTCTACGGCGCGGTGCTGCTGCGGATGCGCCGTGAGGATTTCGGGGAGTTGCAGCATCACGGCGGCTTATCGCCGGCCTGGCCGCTCGGCTATGACGATTTCGAGCCTTACTATACCCAAGCGGAGCAAATCTACCAGGTACACGGCGAGCGGGGGGTGGACCCCACGGAACCCTGGGCCGCCGGACCATTGCCCTACCCGCCCGTCAGCAACGAGCCGCGTATCCAAGAACTGGCCGATGATCTACGCCGGACCGGACACACGCCCTTTCCTCTCCCCGTTGGCATCATGCTGAACGAAGATCAACGGCATCTGAGTCTCTGCATTCGCTGCAACACCTGCGACGGCTTCCCCTGTATGGTAAACGCCAAAGCCGACGCGCACGTGGTCTGTGTGGCACCCGCGCTGGAGCACGAGAACGTAACCATATTGACCGATGCCAAAGCTACCTACTTGGAAACCAACCCCGACGGACGCTCCGTAACCAGTGTGGTGGTGGAGCAGGAAGGACAGCGAGAGACCTATTCCGCCGACGTGGTGGTCGTTTCATGCGGGGCGGTCAACTCGGCGGCGTTG
>CAYMZL010000160.1:0-5927 GCA_964394825.1 uncultured Dehalococcoidia bacterium
GGCCGCGTGATACGGGGAAGGGAGATTCCCTTGGCTGGGTGTTGCTGGACCGCCGTTAACGTTGCCATCTGCGAAACCCTCGACTTAAATACTTGATGATTCGAGTCTAGGGGCGCGTGCGGCGGTGCACATCGCCACATCTGGGGATTTTTGGGACCGAAAGAAGTGGCAAGAATTAGCCATGGAATAGCCACTACTGGCTACCGGGACTAAAGGTGGCTATGAAGAGGAAATAGGGAGAAAGGGACTAAGTCAGTCCCCGGGGGATGGCGTAGGCCGCCGCCTCAGTCCGGTTGGCGCAGCCGGTCTTGCCCAGGATGTTCTTCACATGGTTGGTAACCGTGTTGAAGCTGATCACCAACTCGGTGGCAATCTCCTGGTTGCTTCTGCCGCTGGCGATGAGGCGGAGCACCTCCACCTCGCGGGGAGTCAGACCGTCGGGAGCTGCTTCCGGGGTTTCTTTGACCGCTTCCGCGCTGGTCACAGGCCCAACGCCAAGGAACTCGCGTACCGCAGCCTGGCAGGTTTTCCAGGCTGGTTCGCTTTCAATCAGCAGGTGGTTGTTGCTATCAAGGCCCACCAGCTTGGCCCCAGGGATCAACGAACTGATCTGGCGGCCTTGCTCATAGGGGACCCGCAGGTCACCAACCGCATGGAGGACCAACGTTGGCGCTGTGATTTCAGGCAGCCGGTCTAGGACGTCAATATGGGCCATGATTTCCTGTAACCTCGCAGCAGTCTCCGGTGAGGTGGAGACGCGCTGAAGTTCGTTGAACCAACTGGCCTGCTCAGCGGTGGCGCCGGGCATGAACCCCGAGGTGAATATCTGTCTGTAGGTCGGATCGTCCCTTCCCCAACCGTGTTTGGTCAAGGTCACCCGGGCTTCGTGTTCTTCAAGGGATCCGCCCCGCTTGAGACCGCCCCTGGCGTAGGCGCCGTACAGCAACAACTTCTCCACTTTTTCGGGGTGGCGCGCCGTGTACTCGATGGCAACTGCGCCGCCTTGAGATATGCCCAATAACATGGAGTGCTCAAGTTGAAGGACGTCTACGACGGCTTCGAGGTCACTTACCCAGGCATCGAATGAGAGGTCGGCAACATTTCGATCAGAGAGGCCGGAACCGCGCTGGTCGAATCTGATTACCGTGTGATTGGCCGCCAGTTCCTCCCACCAATGACTCCAGATCGGGCTCTGCCACTCAAATTCAAGGTGAGTCAGCCAGTTTGGCGCTTTGACCAACGGCGGCCCTTCTCCCACGGTCGCATAGCAGATGCGCACCCCGTCGGCAGTTGTGCAAAACCCGAGCTTCTGGTCAGCCATTGAGGAGTCTCCACCGATGTCTGCGCCGGGACATGGAAATTCTACCACCCGATGCGACCCGAAACTCTAATCTTCTTCAGGGTCTTGCTCCAGGATATTCCGCAGTCTGGCGATCTCTTTGCGTATCTCGTGCTGCCGGCGGTTCACGTAGAACAGGTAGCCGAATAACACCACCCAACTGACGGCGAAGGCGGCGAATAGGAAGGGCAGATTGGATGAGGGAAGGTGGGTGTCCAGCAGTATCGATTCTAGCAAGCCAACTCCTTGGGTTATCGCCTAGCGTCCGCTCCGCCGCAGAAGGAACCGGATCCGCGCCACTTCCTCTTCCGTTTTCCGAAGCTCCATGCGCTCCATCACCATGTAGGCGAAGAAGAACAAGAAAGTGATGAACGAATACAACAGGATGAGCGCCATGGTGCCGTCCAGGGCGTCGGACTGGGCGAAGGGCCCCACCACCGGCGAAGGGTGGATGGACCGCCACCAGACCACGGAGTAATAGACGATGGGGACGTCGACGAATCCCACGACGCCCATCACCGCGGCGTAGATGGCGCCTTTGGACTGGGTGGGCGCGTAGGACCTGACCATCAGATAGGCGACGTAGATCAACCACAGGATCAAGGTTGTGGTCAGACGAGGCTCCCACGTCCACCAGGTGTTCCAGACCGGCCGCGCCCAGATGATGCCGGTGATCAGGGCCAGGGTGACGAAGACGACACCGACCTCGGCCGAAGCGTGGGCAATGGCGTCCCACTTTGGCGTCCGCTTGATCAGGTACATCAGACTGCCAACAAACACGACGAAGAACGCCAGGAAGGACATGATGGCGATGGGCACGTGGAAGTAGAAGACCCGCTGCACGTGACCCAACACCGAGTCCGTCGGCGCCACCATGAAGATGAGGTAGAGGTCCACCAGCATCATGACGCCGGTGGCCGCCGCCAATGAGGTCTTGACGCTGGGTAGCCGAAGCAGGCTGCCGGAACTGTCCATGCTTTGGGTGCCGGCCAAGCTAGATCACTCCTCCACCACGAATGCGAAAATCCAGGGACATATTACCAGAAACAGTGCGTCGAACACGGCGATCAGGGGCAGCCAGCGGCCCAGGCCGATGAAGGTTTCGCCGCCCACGGACCGGGTGGTCGCCTCCACCGCCGCGATGATCACCGGCAGCACCACCGGGAAGAACAACACCGGCAGCATGATCTCCCGGGACCGGGTCTGCACCGCGATGGCCGAGAACAGCGTGCCCACCACGGCGAATCCCAAGGTGCCCAAGAAGATGGTGAGCAGCAGATTGAACGACAAGGCCGAGAAGTCCAGCATCACCGCATAGACGGGCAGCAGGGCCGCTTCCACCAGCAGCATGAAGATCAGGCTGGTCAGGGCCTTGCCGAGGAAGATGGCGTCCCGGCTCACCGGCGAGATGAGCAGTCCCTCCAACCCTCCCTGCTCTTGGTCCCTCACAAAAGCGCGGTTCATGGCCAGGATGGCGGCGAAGGCGAAGGCGGTCCACAGGATGCCCGGAGCCAGTTCCTCCGCCCTTCCGGGAGCGTTGTTCAGCGCAAAGTTGAACACCACCACCACCAGCAGGCCGAAGACTAAGATAGAGACCACCAGGTCTCTGGAGCGCAACTCCAGCAGAATGTCCTTCCAGACTATGACCATGACCGGCCGCAACAATCCGTTCATAGGCCGTTCACCGTCCGGCCACCAGGGCATCGGCCACGGCCTGCCGGATCTCACTGCCTCCAATGCCGCCTCCATCTTGCGGCAATTGGGCGTCTGGGAAGTTCACCTTGCCGCCGCGCAACACCCCAACCCGGTGTCCCCACGACAGTCCCAGGTCCAGGTCGTGGGTGGTCATGATTACCGAACGCCCCGAGTCCGTCCACTCCGCCAACAACGCGCCCAGGATGGACACCGAGTCCCGGTCCAGGCCCGCTTCCGGCTCATCCAGAAGCAGCACGTCCGGTTGGTGCAAGATGGCCCTGGCGATGGAGGCCCGTTTCTGCATTCCGTTGGAAAGGGTGCGCACTCGGTGGTCGGCGCGGCTGGTCAATCGCACCTTCTCCAACACCTCATCGACCCTTGGCTTATGGTCCTTCAGGCCGAACAACCGGCCGTAGTAGATCAGGTTCTCCCGGCAGGTCAGGTCGTCGTAGAGGAGGCTGCGGTGGCCGACGACTCCGATGCGCCGCCGGACCTCTTCGGGACGGGTGCGCAGGTTATGGCCGGCGACCGCCACCGAGCCATGGTCGGGACGGACGTGGGTGGCCAGGATCCGCAGCAGGGTCGTCTTACCGGCCCCATTAGCGCCGAACAGCACCAGTGTCTGACCCCAAGGGACCGATAGGTCGAGGTCCCAGAGGACCGGCCACTCGCCGAAGCTCTTCTCCAGGGAGCGCGCCTGCACTGCCGCTGTGGCCGGTGCGGTCATGGTCCCACCTCAGGCCAAACTGGGGAGGACGCACGTCCCAGCCAACGTCCGGTTATGATTCGTTTGGGGGGGATAAATGGATTCAAATCCACGCTGGAAGGACCTGGATGAGCGCCGGTTTCCACCTGGGTCTGGTCAGACGCCGCCGGGGCCGATTTCGAGAGTCTCAAGCTACCGCGATTCTACTTAACGGGCCTTTGAATATCAAGGCAGACCTGCGTCGTTATTGAGGCTGGTTCCCACTGGCAGGGAGCCTGGCGCCATGATATGATAGGCTCGGTTACAGGGGGGCGGCGCCCAGTGACCGCCATCTGTTGCAGCCGCGATGGGGGAAAGGAAATCCTGTCTTGATCGACCCGCTCGATGACGAGGCCCCGGCCCGCTCCAACCGGACCAGATTCTTGGTCCTAAGCGTTGTTGTAGTCCTCGCCCTGGGTTACATGATCTACGCGGCTTTCCCCGGAAACGCCCTCTATTTTCTAACCGTCAGCGAATTCAACAGCAAATCAGAGGTCCAAGACGGCCGTTTGCTGAGGGTGTCCGGCAAGCTGGTGGAGGGGACGTTCGGCCGCGAGGGAAACTCCATCGATTCTCTCTTCCAGATCACCGATAATGACGGAGATTCCCCCGGCGAAACCCTGCAGGCCAGTTACACGGGCGTTCTTCCGGACCTGTTCTTCAACCCCCACTCCGAATTGATCTTGGAAGGCAGCTACGGCGCCAACCGGGTCTTCCACGCCGATAACATCCTGGTGAAATGCCCGTCCAAGTACCGCGGCCTGGAAGACGAATTGGACTCCGCCAGCAGTTGACCCCAGGGCGCGGCTAAACCGGCGAAAAGAAAATCCCCTGGCAGGTCCAGGGGATTTTTTGATGGGCTGAGACCAAGGGCGGCCGGGTTGGGCGGTTAATTTCCCCGGTGCATCCGGTCTAATAGAGATTGTTTCAAGGCGGACGGGGCATTGACGCCGGGCAGCCGGCCCAGCGCGCCGATGGTGGACGACAGCGTATCGACAAACGCCCGGCAGGGCCCGCACTTGCTCAGGTGAGCCTGTAACGCCGAACGCTTGTCTTGCTTAAGGTCGTTGTCGATGTAGGCGGAAGAGTGATCGGCCACGTCACCGCAGTCAAATTCCCCCTTCCTGAAGTATCTTTTTATCGCTCTAAACACAATGTTTGCCCCCAACCCATTCTAAGTTGACAACCCGGTAATGGGCAACACTCACCGCCTGGGAATGTTGCGGAATTGCCGGAGTGGCGCTCCTTTAATAGGTTAGATGCACTACTCCCTCCATTAGGATTCAAGAACGCCCCGTCCCGACTTGTCGGGACGGGGCGTTTTGATTCCCTAGGTTGTTGGCGGTCTAGAACTCGAAGGCTCCCATCAAC
This sequence comes from uncultured Dehalococcoidia bacterium, assembly GCA_964394825.1. GTDB lineage: Bacteria > Chloroflexota > Dehalococcoidia > Lucifugimonadales > UBA3495 > UBA9611. Next base: position 5,151 of record CAYMZL010000160.1, read on the forward strand.
TGCTCGATGTTCTGGGGTTTGGCCTTTTCCCAGGTCTCCTCGATACTGTGGTCCAACGAGGACCGGCCGGTGTCGTGGTAGATCACTCCCACGGGCACCCCCCCCTGTTGCAGCAGGGCGTGGGCGGCCTCCCGGTCCGAGGTGTCGTGGTCCTCGGGGATATCCCAAAGAGTGGGCTGGATCCCGTTCTTAAGGTCGCCTTTTAACTCGAGGAAAGTGTCGTTATAGGCAGTGCAAGGCGACTGAACGTGGACTATGGAGAAACCAGGGTGCTCCATCCCCCGCCGGATGAGTTGGGCCAGGGGCCGTGGCTGGCCGGAGAACCCGGAGGCTATGAATGTAACGCCCAAGGTCAGGTACAACTCCAGCGGATGGGTCTTGGTCTCCAGCTTGCCGAAGGGTGTGCTGCTGGTGACGGCGCCTTCAAGAGTGGTCGGAGAACTCTGTCCCTTGGTCAATCCATAGACGCCGTTGTCCATGATCACGGCGCAGATGTTCAGGTTTCGGGCTGCCTGCGGTCCGATATGCTCCCCACCGATGCTCAGGAAGTCGCCGTCGCCGGCCACTACCACCACGTTCAGAGAGGGCTGGGCCATCTTTACGCCCAGGGCGATGGGAAGCGAACGGCCGTGGATCCCGTGGATCCCGTAGGGCTGGTCTCCTTCCAACAGGTGGACCATGTTTCCGGAGCAGCCGATGCCCGCTACCACCACGTTGTTCTCCATGGGCAGGCCGGTTTCTTCCAACCGGTCAATCATGGCTAATTCGAGGGCCCGG
>CAYMZL010000161.1:0-5845 GCA_964394825.1 uncultured Dehalococcoidia bacterium
TGAAACCCGGAATAGCAAAGCGGGTCGGCTGGGTTTCAAAAGCCCATAGCCGCTGCCTAAAAGTAGTAAGAACCAGGACTCCCCTTAACCGGACGCCGGGACCGCCCGGCACCAGGACCGGCCATGAAGATCTGCTCACTCCTTCCCAGCGGGACCGAGATATTATTTGCTCTAGGCCTGGGAGACCAGGTCGCCGGCGTGTCAGACCTGTGCGACTTCCCGCCGGAAGCCCGGTCCAAGCCGGTGGTTAGCCGCAGCAAGGTCGACCCATCTGTGCTGTCCAGCGACCAGGTGGAAGCCGCCATGGTCGAACTGCTTGCACTGGGCGAGAACCCATACGAGCTGGACCAAGAATGGCTGGTGAGAGAGTCTCCCGACGTGATCCTGACCCAGGACCTTTGCCACGTCTGCGAAGTGGACGCCGGCCAGGTGACGGGAGTGGTCGCGGGAATGGAGGTGCAGCCCCAGGTTGTGGTGCTGCAACCCAGGACCTTCGAAGAGGTGCTGGAGTCCTTTCTGCAGGTGGGCCGGGCCTGCGGGACCGAGGGGCAAGCGGCCCGGACGGTTGCTTCCATGCGGGAGCGGGTGCGGGCGGTCCAAGACAAGCTCCCACCGGTTGCCGATCGGCCACGGGTGTTCTCTCTGGAGGGGATCAATCCCCTGGTCGTGGGCGGTCATTGGATACCCGACATGCTGGACCTGGCCGGTGGAAAGCAGGATCTGCTCGCTTCCGGCGGGGCGGCCAAAAGGTTGGACTGGGATGAAGTCCGTGGCATTGACCCGGACAAGCTGTTCGTCGACCTATGCTCATCCGGCCTGGACCGGAGCCTCCGGGAAGCGCCGTGGCTGGAGACTCAGGACGGTTGGCGGGACCTCTCCGCGGTGAGAAACGGCGAGGTCTATCTGATCGACCATTCTTACTTCAGCCGTCCCGGTCCCAGGGTTATCGAGGGCTTGGAGATATTAGCTGAGTTGACCCATCCGGAGCTTTTCAAGGGCCTAGTGCCGCGGAGAGCCGTCGTCAAGCTGGACGCCCAACGCTACGCCGGTCTGCCGGCCGCAGGTTTGGCCGATTGCTTCGTCCCATACCCCTAGACCGTCTATGTGCTGGCAGACAGATAATCGAGCGTATATAATATTGGCTCTTGCCCGAATATCACTGTTAGCGTAGGTATAGTCTTGTTTGACGAAGCTGAGTTCAGGTCCGCCCTTTCCCAGTTCGCCACCGGCGTTACGGTGATAACCACCCTGGATGAAGAAGGGCAGCCCCATTCCATGACGGCCAATGCCTTCTCCTCGATATGCCTCGACCCGCCAACCGTCATGGTCTGCGTCGCCCACGGCACCCACACCCATGGTTACCTGGAAAATACCGGCCGCTTTGGCGTTAATATCCTGAAACAGGATCAACAGGGGTTGGGCGCCTACTTCGCCAAGAGGCCGGAAGACCGCACCGATGACGTTGAATACCATTATTCGGAATCGGAAGACGGGGTTCCCGTTCTGGAAGGCTCGATGGTGTTCTTTCGTTGCGAAGTGCTGGGCTCCCATGTATATGGGGACCACACCATATACATCGGCGAGGTAAAAGAACTGCGCCGAAACGAGTCCGGCGCACCTTTGATGTTCTACGATAGCCGCTGGTACAACCCGGCAGGAGGGTAGACCGGAGATACAACTGCAGGCAGGCCCGCTGTTTGAGACTTGCCATGCATCGCTCGATCTCTACTTTGATCTTCTTGAGATTCTCCATCGGGACGAAGCGCGTGCCGCCCGAAATCCGGTTATCGCCTCCGCGGGATAATTTTCCGAGCTCGATGGGAAGGTTGAGGGCGTCCGTGACGAATACTTCGAAGGCTCATTTCCAAGATGATGAGGCGCTTGGGTCCAGGCAGCTTGACAATGGGGATTCCGCCTAATATCACCGGCTCACCGAATTCAGGCAACGAGGACCGACATGGCTGAACGTATACAGATACGACTGAGCGCCATCGCTCTTTTTGCCGCACCGGTGCCTTTGCTGGTTGCTTTAATCATCCACCCCTATCTAACAAACGAGTTCGACATCCCAGCGGTGGCCGCCGAGGTTGTGGCCGACCCGGAGCGTTGGGTGTTGGCGCACATCATGCTCATGGTAGCGTTCGCGGCCATGCTCCTCGCCGTCGTTGCACTCCGGGGATTACTGGGGATGGCCGGCGAGGAGCGGTGGAGTTTCATCGCGGTGCCATTTCTTATCGGCGGCGGCACTGTGTTCATCGCGGTATGGGGTATGGAGATCGGGGTCGCGGCGGTCGCCAACGTGGGTGGTGATGTGGAGGCTGTCCTCAGGGAAGGCGACCGGTGGTTCGGACCGGCGAGGGTCGTGGGCTACGTGATGTGGGGTTTCGGTTGGCTCAGCATGGCGCTGGCCGTATACCGCGGCAGATTTCTTGAGCGACGCCAGACGTGGGTGGTCCTAGCTGCAACAGTCGTCATGATCGGCGGCCTGTCGTATCCGTCAACCGGCGGAGGGTATCTGTTCGCCTTCGGCTTGATGGGGTTTACCTGGATGTTGGGTTACCACGTCTTAGCCGCTTTGCAGAGTCATCGGGACTAGCCGCACCGCCGCGGTGGTAGGGCCGTAAAGTGGAAGGACGGCGTCCGAGCCGATGGCGCGGCCACGTGGCGGGGCAAAGAATTGGTGTTAGTTGGTCGATCGCCGCAGCGGCCAGACTACGACCATCGATTACCAGTGAATAAATCATCTGGATGGATGCCTATGTCCAAGGAGGCATCCTTGCGGATTGGGCGCTCGCTGGCGTCCAAAAGCGTATCGGAATGACTAACATGAGACATCCCGAATTTCACTCGATTGAACATCCCCGAGTGGCCCGTCTTTCCGGCGCAGGCCGGAATCCAGAAAGACCGCTTTAGCCAATCATCATTATGCGCAAATTCCCTGGATTCCAGCTTTCGCTGGAATGACGAAAGCGGCTCTGCCGATATTCAGTAACAGAGCCGCCTCCAACGTGGTCTCGATTCATCTGGGCACGCCATCACCTTTTCCGACACCACCCGGCAAACTCCGAGATGACTCATGTTAGCCAAGGGTCCGGCGCAATTATTTTGCGCTGGTCCCGTTGTCCTCCGTGCCGTTGCCGTTGGATGCCTTGGATTTAGCGCCGCCGTTCTTTCCGTTGCTTTCTCCGTCCCCGTTAATTAGGGTGTCCGATTCTTGGAAGCAAGCGATGGAGGCAACGTAGTCGTCGGGCTCCCGGTCCCGCCAGACAATCACGCCCTGGGTATTGCGTCCGGTAACCCGGACGTCCTCCAGGGTTATCCGCACCACCTGGGCCTTGGCAGAGATGATCAAGATCAGTTGCCCGGGCCCTTCCGAAACCACTCTGGCGGCCGCCACCTTACCCGCCTTATCGGTGGTGCGGAAGGTGCGCACCCCCTGACCGCCCCTGGCGTGGCGGGGATAGCTGGCCAACGGAGTGCTCTTGCCGTAGCCGTGTATGCTGACGATCAACAGGTGGCTGTTGGGCGTCACGGTGCTCATGGCGACCACCTGGTCTTTGTTCAGGAGGCGGATGCCCCGGACTCCTCCAGCGGTGCGGGAGCGGGGGGTTAGCCCGGAGATGGGAAACTTGATCGCCTGCCCGTTCTCCGTCACCATGACCACGTCTTTGGCTTCGCCCACCTGGGCGACCGAGACCAATTCGTCGCCCTGTTCCAGGTCAAACACTATGAGCCCGGAGGGGCGGATGCGGGTGAGTTCGCCCGTCTTAAGGGATTTTATCTCGCCCTTCTTGGTGGCCAACAGGAGCGGGTACTCGTCTCTGGGGTTGTCGATTATGAGCATGGCCTGAATTGCTTCTCCCCGGTCCAGGGGCAGCAGGTTGGCCAGCAGAACACCCCTGCTGGTGCGGGATGAATCTCCGTGGATCTGGTAGGCCTTCAAGGGATACACCCGCCCCCGGTTGGTGAAGAAGAACAGGGTGTCGTGGGTGTCAACCACCACCAGGTCCATCACGGCATCGTCTTCCCTGGTCCGCATCCCGACCACGCCCTTTCCGCCCCGGTGTTGGGTGCGGAAGGTATCGGACGGCACGCGCTTCACGTAGCCCTTCTGACTCAGCGTGATGATGGCGTCTTCGTGGGGGATGAATGACTCATCGGTCATGTCGGCGAGTTCGGCGTCGTGGATCACCGTCCTCCGCGGATTGTTGAAGGACTTCTTCAGCGCCTGAGTCTCGGATTTTATCTCGTCCAAGATCAAGGCCGGGCTGGCCAACAACGCCTCAAGCTCGGCGATCTTCTTGAGCAGGTCATCGTGCTCCGTTTCCAGGCGTTGGCGTTCCAGAGCGGCCAGACGGCGAAGCTGCATGTCCAAGATGGCCTGGGCTTGAATCTCGCTCAGGTCCAATGCCGACATCAGGTTCGCCCGCGCCGCCTCCACATCGTCCGAATTCCGGATGATCTGGATGACTTCGTCCATACGGTCCAGGGCCAGCAGAAGACCCTGTACCACATGGTCGCGGTCCCTTGCCTTCTCCAATTGGAATTCCGAGCGGCGCCGAATAACTGTCTGCCGGTGTTCGATGAACAGGACCAGGCAACGTTTCAGCGGCAGGATCTGGGGCTGGCCGCCGACCAGAGCCAACATGATGGTGTTGAATGACGACCTAAGCGCCGTGTGACGGAACAGGTTGTTCAGCACCACGTAGGTCTGGGCGTCCCGGCGAAGTTCGATAACGATCCGCATGCCGTGCCGGTCTGACTCGTCCCGGATGTCGGAGATTCCCTCCAGCTTCTTTTCCCTGGTGAGGGTGGCGATCTTCTCGACCAGATGGGCCTTGTTGACCTGATAGGGGAGCTCGGTGATGATGATTTGTTCCCGGTCACCTCGCAGCTCTTCGGTCGTGGTGGTGGCCTCCATGATGATTCGGCCGCGCCCGGTGGTGTAGGTGTCGAAGATGCCTTGGTGGCCGAGGATATTGGCGCCCGTCGGGAAATCAGGGCCCTTAACCACCCGCATCAACTGTTCGGTGGTGGTGTCGGGGTCGTTGATCAGCAGGTTGATGGCGTCGCAGATCTCTCCCAGGTTATGGGGAGGGATGTTGGTGGCCATGCCCACGGCGATGCCCGACGCGCCGTTGACCAGCATGTTGGGCATGCGCGCCGGCAGGACCGTGGGCTCACCCAGGGAGTCGTCGAAATTCGGCGTGAAGTCGACGGTGTTTTGGTCGATGTCGGCCAACAACTCGTCGGCGATGGGGGCCAGGCGGGCTTCGGTGTACCGCATGGCTGCCGGAGGGTCGCCGTCGACGCTGCCGAAGTTGCCCTGTCCGGCGATCAGGGGATAGCGCAAGGAGAAGTCTTGGGCCATGCGGACCAGGGCGTCGTACACCGAGCCTTCACCGTGGGGGTGGAACTTGCCCAACACCTCACCCGCGATCCTGGCGCTCTTTCTGTAGGCGGAGTTGGGACGGATACCCATGTCGTGCATCGCGTACAAGATGCGGCGTTGCACCGGTTTCAGTCCGTCGCGCACGTCGGGGAGAGCCCTGGACACTATGACGCTCATGGCATAGTTCAGGTACGATGTGCGCATCTCCTCTTCGATGCGGATCGGGCGCTCTCCCGGGGTGGGTTGTTCGGGTGTACTGGTAGTTACCATCGATCAATGCTCCTTGCGAGTCCACTATTGCTGTGGGCTAATCCCAGCCCATGAAATGGATATCGGTATGCTGCGGCGGGCGCGGTCTTAGTCCTGGATATCTGCTACCGGGACTAAACCGGGTGGCAGCCGGCTAAACCGGCGTTAGGCGGCGAATTCGGAGATGTAGTTCTCGGCCCGTTC
>CAYMZL010000162.1:0-5844 GCA_964394825.1 uncultured Dehalococcoidia bacterium
CATCGCGGGGTCTCATCGGGGCTGATCCCCAACGAGATCTTGCCCACTATTTCCATGGTCAATGCTTTGTTACTCGGGTGGATCTTGACCAGGCGGGCGTCACGCCAGATGCGCTCGAATCCGCCAGCCTTGAAGATGCTGAACCCGCCCTGCAGGTCCATGCACGCGTCAACGACCTTCCAGGTGCCTTCGGCCGCGTGTAGCTTGGCGGCGGTTAACTTCACTGCCCAGGCCCCGCCATGATCCACGCCGTCGGACCATTCTTGGGTCGTCCGGTCTAAGTGGGCCCCGACCGCCTCCATCTCCATGACCAACTCCGCGATGGCGTGTTGGACCTCTGGGTGGTAGGCCATGGACCGGGTCAACGCCAGCGATGTCTTTTTCTTGAGCGATTCGATGGTCAGATCGAGGGCGTGCTGGGCGTTGCCATAATACACGTTGGCGAATCCCATCAGGGCCCAGGCGAAGATGCCCAATACAAACAGGTCGATGCCGCCAGCCCCCGGGTCCACCACCCGTGTGATAAATTTTTCGGGCACAAACGCGCCGTCAAGTATCGTGTCTTGGCTCGCGGTGGCGCGCATCCCCACGGTGTCCCACACATTCTCAATGGTGTATCCGCTGCTGTCGCGGGGCATGAAGGCGTGGACAATCTTCGGGGCATCGGGGTCGCTGGTGTCCATGCCGTGCATCCCCAGGAAGGTCCAGACCGGGGTCAGGCTGCCGAAGGACTTGCGGCCGGTGAATTTGTAACCGCCGTCCACCTTTTCCGCATTGGTGGTGGAGAGTAAAAGGGGTAGTTCGGCGCCGCTTTCGGCGTGCCCCGCAGCGAAGATTTCCCCGTCCACGGCCGCCTTCAACATCCATTCGGTGGACATGTCGCCGCTGCGCCAAACGTCGGCGGCGAGACCGGTCCAGTAAAAGTGCATGTTCACCGCCAGGGCGGTCGACGCCGCATGGTATCCGAGGCGGCGCTGCTCTTGACAGACTTGGGCCAGGTTCAGGCCCAATCCGCCCAATTCCTTGGGCACCGCAGCCAAGAGGTACCCGGCTTCCTTCAGTTCCTTGAAGTCCTCATCGAAGAATGTGTTGTCGCGGTCGTAGCCCGGCGCCCGCTCCATGCAGCGCTTGAGTAGGTCGTCGGTCAAAACTGAATCCATTGTGGTCGTCATGGTTCCTTCTCCTTTTGTTCTCAGTTTCTGATCTGCGCCTTGAAAACCCCTCGACCCTGTTGCTCCCTCTCCTGGTCATCTGCCGTCCGCCTCGACCTTCCACCGGTTACGACGGCGGCCCGCTGTGGTCCACATTCTGCGGGGCCAGGCGGCTGAAAATCAGTCCAACTTCTGGAGTCAAAAAAATACCGGGAGATGCATGCCTGGCGCTAGTTATATCAAGTCGCCGAGGCGGCTGAAATTCCCGCCGGATACTTGGTTAGCGCAGATGATACTCGCTTGAAGAACAAAACGGCACCCCTCGATTTTGCCATTGTGGGATAGCCAATTTGGGCTATATCTCTGAGGAGAAATACCGCCCGGGGGTAACACCAAGAGTGCGCCGGAACATGGATATGAAGGCGCTGGGGTTTTCGTATCCGACCTCCAGGGCCACCGACGTCACCGGTTCGCCGCCGGCCAAGCGCATCAGCCCATCCAGCAGCCTGGCCTGCCGCTGCCAATGCCGAAAAGTCATCCCGGTCTCCGCTGGAAACAGCCGGGCCAGGGTTCTGGGACTGGCCCCGGCATGCCGCCCCCAGGCTTCCAGGGTGCGGGTGTCCGCCGGGTTTTCCCGAAGGGCTGCGGTTATCTGCCGCAGCCGGGAGTCCGTGGGCTCGGGCAAGTGCAACGGCACCACTGGCAAACTGCGGATCTCATTCAAGATCAGCTCCATGACCCTGCCGTCCCGGCCGGAGAGGTCGTAGAGTTGGGGCGCCTCCGCCGCAGTCAAGATGAGTTCCCGCAGCAATGGAGAAACTGCCACGACCCCGCACTCGGCCGGCAACTCTACGATCGAGTCATTCCGGACATACAAGCTCCGCATGGAGAATGCACCGGCCGACTCAATCCGGTGTTCTGTCCCCGCCGGGATCCAAACGCCCCGGTGCTGGGGGACCACCCAGGCGCCCTGTTTGGCGGTGACCTTCACCGCGCCAGCGCAGGCGTAGACCAGTTGGGCTCTGCCGTGCCAGTGATTGTCCGAGCGGTATCCGGACGGATACTCGGAGGCCCGCACCACCACCGGCCGGTCGATCTCCTCGCCGTAGGAGTCATGTTGGGCGGACGGCAGGTCTGTCCTGTTTGAGGTATTTTCTGGCTGCATGTCGACAGATTGTACCCGCCGCCATCGATATACTCAACAGTGATTCTCGATTCCGCTCTTTCCATTATTTCCCGCGTGTTCGGGCGTAGATCAGGCGAGGGCCGGTTATGGCTGCTGCTGAAACAAGTTCCGGCGAGACCAAAGACCTGCGGCTCACGGCCCGGGTGATGGTCACCGCCTTGGCCACCGGCCACGTGGCCTTCCACTGGATACTCCAGAGCTTTGTGGTGGTCCTGCCGGAGATCCAACGCACATTTGGGATCAACGCGGTGGGAGCCGGCGGTATCCTGTCCATGCGGGAATTGGCGTCAGGACTGGTCACGCTGCCCGGCGGCGTGGTGGTCGACATGGTGCGGAAGTGGTGGGGATGGCTGCTAGCTATCTGCGTCGGAGCCTCCGGCCTGGGCTCCCTGCTGATGGGCGTATCGCCGGTCTATCCTCTTCTGTTGGCCGGAGTGGCGGTGGTGGCGGTCTCCCACTCCCTTTGGCACCTGCCGGCGTCGGCTTCATTGTCCCATCATTTTGCTGACCGGCGGGGCGTCATGCTGTCCTTTCACGGCGTTGGCGGCAGTATCGGCGATGTCGCCGGCCCCCTGGTCACCGGGGCTCTGTTGCTGGTGTTGGGCTGGCGCGGAATCCTCAGCATCTACGCGGTGGCGCCCTTCTTCATGGGTTTCATGGCGGTCTGGGCCTTCAAAAACATCGGTGACGTCAAAGAGGATGACGCGAAGGCGGCCGGCCTCGCCCAGCGGGTGGCCATGACCAAGGCGCTGATGCGAAGCCCTTTGCTTTGGGGGCTGACCGTGGTGCGCGGCCTGCGGTCGATGGCGCTTGTAGCCCTGGTGACGCTCCTTCCCCTGTATCTGGGCAACGACCTGGACCTCAGCCCGTTCAACCGGGGGTTCCACATCGGCATGCTCATCGCGGTTGGGCTGGTGGCCAAACCCTTGGCTGGTCTCATATCCGATAAAGTGGGGCGCAAACAGGTTTTGGTGCCGGGGTTGGTCTGGTCGTGCGTCTTCGCGCTGCTGATGATCGCGTTCGACGACGGCGTCGGTCTGACCATCACCATCGCCTTGCTGGGCCTGTTCCTATACCCGGACCAGCCCATACTTACCGCCGCATTGTTCGACGTGGTGGGCCGAGAGGTGGCCACCACCGGATTGGGCGTGGTGGCCTTTGCCAGCTTCCTGATGGCGGCAACCTCCCCTTTGATCGCCGGCGCCATCTACGAGACCGCCGGATTCCAGGCGGGCCTGTACTACATCGCCGGACTTTTTGCCCTGGCTGCCGTGCTGTTCGCCCTGTTGCCCCTCTCCCGGCGAATCGATCTATAAGATAAAGCAGCGCTCTGAGTCCAGGACGGACCGGGGGCGCTGTTAAAATGGGAGGGTGTAGTTAACGGCCGGAGTGGGCCGTGCCTGGAGACTGCGCCTGCTTAGGTAGCTTTCTGGGCATCAAGGTCGCCCCTTTCCTCCGCGAAATGTTCGGCGCAGAGTTCGACCACCGTGCCCGGGGCGATGGCCAAGGCGCGGTAGACGGGGTGCTTGCAACCAATCATGGCGCATCTACTCTTTACGCTGACCATCTTTGCACCTCCGAGTACCTGTTCTATCTATTTAGGTGCCTCAGCCATAAGCTTAGGTTTCCGCGAGACGAACCTTAAGGGTTGATTGGACCGCATTTGGTGGGCCGAAAGGCCCATGTTGACAACAGATCTGGACCGGACAGGTTATTTCATGGAAAGAGGCCCGTTAACCGTCTCTCCAGCGCGGTTAACGGGCCTCTTTGATTGTTCGTTCTCGCCGTAGAGCCTGGCTCTACCGGGTTTAAGAGATGAGCTTGGCGCACTCGTCGATCAGGGGCGTAACCGCTGCCCGCTCTTCCGAGGGCAGTGTGAAGATTACCCGGTCCACACCGGCCTCCCGCATCCGGCCGACCAAGTCCGGGTCGGGCCGCAATCCGAAGCTGGTGATGTTCAGGGAATCTGGGTCCCTGCCGGCTTCTTCGGCCTGGCGCTTGAGTAGAACGATCTTCTCGGCCAGGCTCGGCCCTTGGGACCCACGGCTGCCGATGGGCATCCAGCCGTCGCAATACTCCACCACCCGGTCGAAGGTCGTGGGGCCGTCGCCGCCCATGAGGATCGGCGGATGGGGGCGCTGCACCGGCTTGGGATAGGCCCACATCTTGTCGAAGTTCACGTGGTCGCCGTGAAATTCCGGCTCGTCCTTGGTCCAGATCTCCTTCATGGCCAGGATGTTTTCGCGGAGGACGCGCCAGCGGCGTTTGAAATTGGTGCCGTGGTCCTCCATCTCCTCGGCGTTCCAACCGCCGCCGATGCCGAAGATGAACCGTCCTCGGGAAAGCATGTCCAGGCTGGCGACCTCTTTGGCCGTTACGATGGGGTCCCGTTCGATCATGAGGCAGATGCCGGTCCCCAACTTGATGTCCTTGGTCGCCCCCGCCGCCGCGGTCAGGGCCACGAACGGGTCATAGGTGTGCCAGTAGTCCTTGGGCAGGTCGGGGCCGCCGGGCCAGGCGCTGATTCGGCTGGCTGGGATGTGGGTGTGCTCCGGGATCCACATGGACTCGAACCCCCGGTCCTCCAGCATCTTGGCCAGGTCGTCGGGCCGGATGGAGTAGTCCGTTGAAAACATCATCGCGCCGAAATCCATGGTTACCTCTCATGGGACTGGCCGGTCTTTGGACCCGCCGGGGACCCGCCAGCAAAAGTGCGGCTAGTATAGCACCGAGATGAAACGCCCCAGACAGGTCAGTTTGCAGGACCTTCATCAGCACCCCAAGGGCAAACTGGGAAGGCTCCAACAGAATCGCGAAGGGCTCGGGACTTCTTATTTGGCGGGCAACGACCGGGCGAACGAGGCGCCCCGCTCCACCCACTCGGCCAACGCCGCGCCGGTGGCGATGCCCGCCGATTCGACGTAGACGAAGCCCTTCATGGGCCTTCCGGTGAAGTCCATGGGCCGGGCGTGGGGCAAGGCCAGGGTGGCTTCGAAATCGTCCGGACCGGGCCGCACCATCAATTCGCTGCCGACGACGCCCACGGCCATATTCCGGCCCACCATGAAGCAGATGCCGCCGAACATCTTCTGCTCCGTATAGCCGGGCTCAGACTGGAATACGGCGCGGACCCGCTCCGCCAGTTTCTCGTCGTAGGGCATACCGACCTCCTCGGATTCAATCTTCCCCGTCATGCCGTAGGTCTTAATCAACCTCGGCCAGCCGGCCCTCTAGGAACCTGGCCTCAGAGGCATTGGTGGTCAAATCCAGCGCTATCCGGTAGGCCGCGCCCGCCTCTTCGAATCTTCCCAGTCGACGCAGCAGATCGGCCCGGGCCGAGTGATACCAGCGGTATTCCACCAATGGCCCCGACACCTCGGGCCGGTCCATGGCTTGAAGCCCCTGCTCGGGAGACTGGGCCATCGCCACCGCCACCGCCCGGTTGAGCTCAACCACCGGAGAGGGTTGAATCTGACTAAGGGACCCGTACAGGGCGGCAATCTGGGG
>CAYMZL010000163.1:0-5776 GCA_964394825.1 uncultured Dehalococcoidia bacterium
TCAGAGCACGGTGGTAGCTAAAGATAAGGTAGCTTCGAAAGGCGCTAAGACCCTTGTCGAAAGGGTCGGCACCTATCTGCCCGAGGAAAGCACGGACCTGGTGGGGCAGGCCTACAACTACGCCGACGAATGCCACCAAGGCCAGATGCGTAAGTCGGGCGAACCCTATATCGCCCACCCCCTGGAAACCGCCCTCTTCCTCGCCGACCTCCACCTGGACTCCCACACCATTGTCGCCGCCCTGCTCCATGACGTGGTCGAAGACTGCGGCGTTTCTCTGGACGAGATCGACCGGCGGTTTGGGCCCGAAGTGGCCAAACTGGTCGACGGGGTCACCAAGCTGACCCGCATGGACGACAAGCTTCAACTCCCCGTCAATGACGCCTCCAGCCCCATGGACGATGCGGAGCCCCTGCAGGCCGAAAGTCTGCGCAAGATGCTGGTCTCCATGGCGGAAGATATCCGGGTGGTGTTGATCAAGCTGGCCGACCGCCTGCACAACATGCAGACCCTGGATGCTTTGCCTCCGGAGAAGCGGAAGCGCATCGCCAAGGAGACCCTGGAGATCTATTCTCCCCTGGCTCACCGCCTGGGTATCTGGGAGATCAAATGGCGGTTGGACGACCTGGCCTTCCGGCACCTGAACGAGGAGAAGTACCGGGAGATTTCCAAGGTCCTGGCCGCCAAACGCACCGAGCGCGAGGAATACATCGAGAAAGTTATCACCAGTCTGCGGGATGAACTGGCCCAGTACGACATCACCGCCGAAGTGATTGGCCGGCCCAAGGGCATCTACAGCACCTACCTCAAGATGCAGAAGTACGAAGCCCAAGGCAAGGACTTCGGCGATATCTACGACCTCTTCGCCCTGCGGGTGTTGGTCGAAGATATCGCCGACTGTTACAAGTCCCTGGGCGTGGTCCACCAGATGTGGCACCCCATCCCAGGGCAGTTCGACGACTATATCGGCAATCCCAAAGAGAACATGTACCAGGCACTGCACACCACCGTCATCTGCGACGGCGGGACGCCCCTGGAAGTGCAGATCAAGACCTACGAGTTGCACCGGATCGCTGAGTACGGTGTCGCGGCCCACTGGGCTTACAAAGAGGGCAAAGCCGTCGACCAGCGTTTCGAAGAGAAGATGACCTGGCTCCGGCAGTTGCTGGAATGGCAGCGGGAGGTCGCCGGGACCGCCGAGTTCATCGAATCCGTCAAGCAGGACATCTTCCAAGACCAGGTATTCGTCTACACACCCAAAGGCCGGATCGTTGAACTCACCTCCGGCTCCACGCCGGTGGACTTCGCCTATAAGATCCACACCGAGTTGGGCCACCGCTGCATCGGCGCCAAAGTGAACGGGAAGCTCGTTTCCTTGGACACTTCCTTGGCGAACGGCGACACGGTGGAGATACTCAACTCAAAGTCGGACCGAGGCCCCAGTCTGGACTGGCTGAATCCCAACCGCGGATACGTCCGTTCGGCCGGCGCCCGGCAGAGCGTGCGGCAATGGTTCCGGAGGCAGGAGCGCGGCACCAACATCCAGCGCGGACGAGAGGTCATGCGGCGGGAGGTGCGGCGGCTGAACCAAAAGGTCGATGACGAGACCCTGGTGGGCCTGTTCAAAGTCGATACAATGGACGACCTGCTGGCTGACCTGGGCTCCGGAAACATCGCCGAGAGCTTGCTGTCCCACCGTTTGGCCCAGATCGGTCATGAGACCGAACCGCCGCTGACCCAACGGCGCAATGACCTGCCGCTGTCCAGCCCCAGTTCCGGCATCACCGTCCTGGGCGTCGGCGACCTGCTGATACGCATCGGCCGGTGCTGCAACCCCATCCCCGGTGAACCGATCATCGGCTTCATCACCCGCGCCCGCGGGGTGACGGTCCACAAGCAAGACTGCTCCAGCGTCCAGCATGAGGACGAGCCGGAACGTTTGGTGGATGTCCAATGGGGCCAGGAGCAACAACTCTATCCGGTGCGGATCACCATGAAGGCCTACGACCGGGTGGGTTTGTTGCGGGACCTGACCTCCGTGGTTTCCCACGAGGGGGTGAACATCGCCTCGGTGGTCACCGAGGAGTGGGCCGACGGCACGGTCACCATGGCCCTCACCTGCCACACCACCGGCCTGGACCAGTTGAACAAGCTCTTCTCCAAGCTGGATGGCGTACGCGGGTGCATCTCCGTGACCCGCGACCACACCATCATGCCGCTCCCCTCCCGCAACTAGCGTTCCCCTTCCCAGACCGCGCTCTCATCATCACCCCAAGAATTTTCCCGGCGAGATATTCCCGGTATGCATCAGGTATGTATAATGTGGCTCGCGCCCCCGTGCGCTCGCCGGCGTTCCGGCGCATCTGATGATTCGATACTGGTCTGGAGGTAGTGTCATGCCAGAGAGAAAGCCTGTGATTCCCCCGGGAGCCGCTCCCAACCCGGCCCTGTCGCCCGGAGTCGTCGTCGGAGATTTCCTGTTCGTCTCGGGGCACGTGGGGACGGACAAAAGCGGCAACTTGGTCGGTGCGGGTGACGCCGAGGCCCAGTCCCGTCAGGTGATGGCCAACATACGGGATGTGGTCACCGCCGCCGGAGGCAAGATGGAGGACGTGGCGAAGATCACCTGCTTCCTAACCGATATCGCCCACTACCCCGCTTACAGCAAGGTCCGGGCCGAGACCTGGCCCAAGGACCCGCCCGCCAGTTCCACCGTCGTGGTGGCCGGACTGGTGCGGCCGGAACTGCTGGTGGAAGTGGAAGCCATAGTCCGCCTGCCCGGCTAACCGCCGGCGCAGCCGGATTTTGAAATAAAAAACAGGCTTCCCGGATAGTCCATCTGGGAAGCCTGTTTATGGTTTTTGCAGTAATCAGGAGACCCGGCTGCGCCGGTGGCCGCTAGCCGTAGCGGATCCTGGGGTCCAGCCAGCCGTAGAGTAGGTCAACGGCCAGATTTATGGTCAAGATACCCACCCCGATGATCACGATCACGGCTTGAATCATGGGGAAGTCAAACTGAAAGACCGCCTCGATGAGAATCCTGCCCATCCCAGGAATCAGAAAGATAGTCTCGATGATGATGGCGCCTTCAAATAGCCGTCCGAACTGCCATCCGGTCATTGTTAGGATTGGCAGGGCAGCGTTTTTCAGACCATGGCGCATCACGATCACTTGTTCTGAGAGCCCCTTGGCGCGGGCCGTCCTCATGTAGTCTTCCCGCAGTATCTCCATCATGGAGGACCGGGTGACCCTGGCGATAAAGGCCATGTCGTAGAAGGCCAGGGCCAGGGCGGGGAACGCCATTTGTTTTAGATTGGTCACGGGGTCATTCCACAATTCCGCATACCCCAACGGCGGCAACCAACCAAATGTGCGAACCAGGAATAGAATCAGAAGGATCGCGGCAAGGAAATTTGGAATGGAAACGCCGACGAGACTGAAAACCCGAGATGCATGATCCAGCCAACCGTCCGGTCTGATGGCCGAGAGGACCCCCAAGGGCACCGATAGCCCGACCGCCAGCACTATGGCCAAGACCGCCAACTCCAATGTTCGTGGAATCCTGTGCTTCAACTCGGTCATCACCGGGGCGTTGAACCACAGGGAATCGCCGAAATCGCCTTTGAGCGCGCCCCAGATCCAATCGACATACTGGACGGCGATCGGGCGGTCGGTGCCCAGCTCATGCCGCAGTTTGTCCAGGTCCTGTTGGGTGTAAGAGCCTTCACCATCGCTCAGGATGGCCAGGGCTGGGTCCCCTGGAATCAGGCTCATCAACGCGAAAACGATGATGGTCAAAAGGAGGACTGTCGGAACAAAAAGGCCGATTCGCTTCAGGGCGTATTTGCTCATGGTTGGCTATTTCTTGGAAAATCCGCCGCCGGGTGGTTATCCACTGGAAATGATTCGAAACTTTCTTTGATTTTCTGGTCCGGTCCGGCGTCGGATATCACTGCCGCTCCCCAAGCACGCCGTTTTAGCGTGCCCCTTTGGCTTGGTCAGGGAGCCAGGTGGCGAGTTCCGGGAAGGCGATCACCAAGCCGATGACAACGAACATACATAACATGAACGGCAGGACGCCTATGAAGACATCGTTTATGGTGCCCGTTGTAATTGCCGTGCCTTCAGCGAGCGCAAATTCCTCGTCGGAGTCCCGCCGCGCGCCGTGGAGCACGTAGAGGGCCATGCCTTGGGGCGGGCTGATCTGAGCCGCCTCAAGGAGGATCACCATGATTATTCCGAACCACAGCTTGTCCACTCCGGCGTCGTTCAACACCGGGATCAGGATGGGCAGGGTGGTCAACATCATGGAATAACTCTCCATGAAGGTCCCCAGCACCAGATAGAATACGACCAGGACCAAGATCAGTTGCAGTTGGCTGAGGTCGAATGAGGCCACCCATTCGGCCATATCCACCGATATCCTGACGGCCGCAAAGGCGAACTGCAGCGTGAACGCCGCCATCAGTATCAGCAGGATCATGGTCGAGGTGCGGGCCGTGGAGATCATGGCCTCTCGCAGCATACGCACCAGATTGTCGATGTTCTGGCGGACCTGTCCCGGCGACACCGGATGGGCTTCCTGGATGTCGGCGATCCAGGTCCTTGCCCGCCTCGGAAGGACTGGAATCCGGCCCATGAAGCCGGCCGCCAGGCTTACGATCAACATTCCCGAATTGCCGGCGAGCATCAGGACGAACGCTCCGGTCACTCCGGAGGCCGCGGCCTCGGTGGGAGTGGCGATCCCGAAGTAGATGCTGCCCAGCACGGCGAAGATCAACAAAGCGATGGGCAAAAGGCTGAATAGTCCCACAAAACGCAGCCGCCAGGAGACCGACGGCTCTTTGGGCGCGATCTGCGGCCAGATCGTGGCGGCGACTCCGATCATGACCATGAATGTCAAGGCCAAGATTGCCCCCGGGACGAATCCCGCCAGGAAAAGCCGGCCGATGGATTCGCCGACAATCAATCCGTACAGGACCAGGCCGATGCTGGGGGGTATCAGGATGCCCAAGGTCCCCCCGGCGGCCAAAGACCCAATGACCAACCGTTCGTTGTAGCCCCGTTGGCGGAAGGTGGGGAGGGCCACTCGGCTGATGGTGGCGGCGGTGGCGATGCTGGAACCGGCACAGGCGGCGAACACGGCGCAGGAAGCGATGTTGCTGTGGATCAGCCCACCGGGGATGAAGACCAGCCAGCGGGAAAGGACGTTGTACATCCGCTCGGCGATCCCGCTGCGGAGGACCAATTCCCCCATCAGGATGAACAGCGGTATGGCGATCAGGATGAAACTGGTGGTGCCCTCCCACGCCCGGTTACCCATGATGTTCCACAGGTTGGGGTTGCTGATGTTGAAGAACTTCATGAGGATGAGCGCAATGGCGCCCAGCGCCCCGGCGACATACAAGCCGCTCATGAAGAAAGCGCTCATCATCGTGAATGCGGCGGCGATCGCCATCGTTTACTATCCGTCTCCCGCAACGTTGATTCAGGGTCGGTGAACGGGGTTTAACTTACCTACGAAGGTTAGTTCGCCGTGGATTGCCCTCACGGGACTATACAGGAAGCATTTAGCGGGAAACAGCCGATGGAGAGTGATAATCGTTATCGACCTGGAACGTCCCGCAAAGGCCGCGGCAAAACTCGGCGGCTAGTCGTCGGCCGCGGCTGGGGCCACGGAAATGGAATCTTCCCAGTCGGGGATCAGAATCCGGCTGGTGGGCTCCATGGACATGATGAGGAAGGCCCCCGCCACACTCGTGAGGGTGGAGACGAT
>CAYMZL010000164.1:0-5769 GCA_964394825.1 uncultured Dehalococcoidia bacterium
TTGAAATTCTCCGCCGTTCCCATCGCACTGGCTTTGCTGGTGGCCTGCTCCGGATGGACGGTTTCGGCCCCTGCGCCAACCTCAACACCCACGTCTACGCTCGAAGCACCGGCTACGGCCAGTCCTTCACTAACGCCGCCGCCAACACTCATCCCCACAGAGACCCCTCCGCCCACCATACCTCTTCGGGCGGAACCAACTGAGGTTCCAACAGCCGTCCCGACACCGACGCCCACCATGGCGCCTCAGGCCACCGTGCAACCCTCCCAGCGCGCCCTGGCCGGTCCTGTCTCGTCCTCCGCCGTAGCTGTGTCACCCGACGGCCGAATGGTGGCCGCCGTCAACCCGGACAGCGGCACGGTTACCCTGGTCGATGCCGAAACCCTGATAATCATCCGGGAAACGCCGGTGGGAGACGACCCTCGGACCCTCGTTTTTACCCCCGACTCAAAGTTGGTGCTGGTGGCCAACCGCGGGTCGGCCAGCTTGGCCATCCTCGAGGCGAATGACACCGGACGGGTTTCCCACGTCCCCACTGAACCGATGCCCTACGGAGTGGTTACCGACGGTAAAATGGCCTTCGTGGCCGAGTATGCCCTGGGAAATATCGCTATGATTGACTTAAGCGGGCAGACCCCGGTCCAGCGAATCCCGGTAGGTCCATTTCCATCGGGCCTGGCCCTAGAACCCGGCCCAAATGGCAGAGCCAAACTGCTGGTGAGCCATTTCTTCAGCGGGAAGGTCACGTCCATAGACACCGAAACGCTGTCAATCACCGAGGTTGCCTCCACGGGGAGTGGTACCGGCCTGTCCCAGTCCATTCTTGTTGCGCCTGACGGGTTGACGGCCTACCTTCCGCAGACCCGCACTAACGAGACCAACACGGCTATGACCTTCGACACCACGGTTTTTCCGGTGGTCAACGTCTTGGACTTGAACAATTTCACCCTTCTGTCACGCCAGCGCATCACCATCGACACCGCCGACAAGCCGGCCAGCATTCCATTCGCCGCCACCATATCTCCGGAGGGCAACACCCTCTTTGTTGTACATGCCGGTAGCGATAATTTGTCGGTGATCGATCTCGACACAAATCAGGCCCTCGCCAACATTGACGTGGGCGCCAACCCTCGTGGCATCGCGATGTCGCCCGACGGCTCGCGGCTGTTTGTCGTCAATGTTCTGGACGGAACTCTAAGCGTGATCAACACCGATAGCCTGGCCGTTTCCCAGACTGTTTCAATCACAAATGTCCCTTTGGAACCGGATATTCTGCGGGGGAAAAAGATTTTCAATTCGGCTGCCGCACCGGTCCTAACGACCGACCGGTGGATGTCATGCGCAGCTTGCCACTTCGATGGGGGAGCGGACGCCCGTACCTGGCAGGGCTTTCCCGATGGACCGCGCAATACGCCGGCGCTGTTCGGTGTGGGAGAGACGCTGCCCATCCACTGGTCGGGCGACCTGGACGAGCTGCAAGACGTGGAGTTGACCATCAGGGCGATACAGTTTGGTACCGGCCTGGTTTCGGGCGATGCCTATGATTCTTTGGGTGCGCCCCACGCGGGCCTCTCTGCCGACTTGGACGCCTTGGCCGCGTACATGGACTCTTTGGAGGTTCCGCCCTCTCCCTACGCCGCCGACACGCCCCAGGTGAAAGATGGCCGGGAGACGTTTAACTCCCTGGGTTGCCAAGTGTGTCATGCGCTGCCGCTATTCACGGACCTACAGTTGCATGACGTGGGCACCGGAGACCCCGCCACCGAGAAAAATTCCCACGGGCGCGGAACCAACTTCGACACACCGTCACTACGCGGGGTGTGGCAAACGGCGCCCTATTTCCACGATGGCAGCGCGGCTACCCTACGAGATGTCTTCACCACGGGAACGACGCACAACATCTCTACAGGCCTCAGCCCGGAAGAACTGGAGGCCTTGATTGACTACCTTCGGGCGCTACCCATAGACGAGTGAGCGAAAAAGGGAGGCCAGCGCAGTGAAGTGGCTGGCTTGCTTGGCGACGGTCTTTGCTCTGGGTTTGCTGGTGGTGGCTTCGGAGAGGGGTCACCTTCCACGGCAATCCCGGTACTCACGCCAGCGTCTTCGCCCACCGTTGCTGCAACCACGGCTGCGGGTGAATCACGGGACTGGACATTTTCATCGCTGAGGGCAGGTGGTTGGTTAGGGGGTCAGGAAGCCGAGCTGGCCAGTTCCTTTCGCAGATTATCGGCGAATGTCTTGGACATTTCCCCGGCTTTGTGCTTAATCATGGGATAACCCAGAGTACCCAATTTGCCCATGAGACTGAACTCTATCTCGTAGGAAAGCCGGGTCAAATCCTCGCCCAACGCTTCCAGCTCCAAGACGGCCGAGGGTATGCGCAACAACGTCCCTGCGGACTCCTTCCCCTGACCGGTGGCCACCAGACGTGTCGGAGGCGTCACTTCGCTCAGGCTCATGGTCACCTGAAACTGAACCCTGAATGGGCCCACCCGCTGCGCCACTGTGAGGTCGAAAGTGGTTTCGTCGCGGATCTCGATGGACTGGACTCCGGGCATGGCCCCCATGGAACGCCGGGGGTCCTGAAGCAGGTCCCACACCTGCTGGATGGGAAACTGGACCTCCAGACTGTCGGAGATCTTCACTTGCTGCCGCCATCCTCGCCGCCTGATAACGCCCCGGCGTCCCTCAGCGCCCGCCAGACCCGCTCCGGGGTCAGGGGCAGGTCCTTGATCCTCACGCCGGTGGCCTGAAAGAGGGCGTTGGCCACCGAGGGCGCGGCGGATACGATGCCGCCTTCGCCCAAGCCCTTGGCGCCGAAGGGGCCGGGCCCGTCGTGGTTTTCGATCATGATGGTTTCCAGGTTGCCGGGCAGATCGGCAAAAGTGGGCACCTTGTAGTCCACCAGGTTGGGATTCAGCAACTGGCCGTCTTCGTAGAGCATCTCTTCGAACAGAGTGTGGCCCAGCCCCTGCATGCAAGCGCCCTCGTCTTGGCCCTCGCATTGCTGGGGATTGATCGCTACTCCCACGTCGGCCACCGAGACGTAGTGGGGTATGCGGATGGCGCCGGTTTCCGTATCCACCTCTATTTCGGCGGCGGCGATGCCCACCTCCCAGAAAGCGGGCGCCTGGCGCAGCCGGCCGTTGTCCCGGCGGGGAGTAACGTACCCCCGGCCCAGCAGCTCGCCGGCCCGTAAACCGAACTCCTCTTCAATCAGAGCGCCGTAGGTGACCGGCTCGCTGCCCCGCATCACCACCCCGTCAATCACCGATAATTCTTCGGTTGGACAGTCGAAGTGCAGGGCGGCCAGTTCCAACAACTGTTCCTTCACTTCCTTGGCCGCGCCCTGCACCGCCAGTCCCATCATCGTGGTGGAGCGGCTGGAACCGGTGGACCGGTCGTAGGGCACTATACCGGTGTCCGACGAGACCATGGCCACCTGCTCCATGGGCACCTGCAGCTCTTGGGACACCACCTGTGCCAAGACGCCGCGGGAGCCCTGTCCGATCTCGGTGGTCCCGGCGAAGACCGTGACCGTGCCGTCCACGTGCAGGCGGACGATGGCGGTGGACGTTGGCGACGAGCCCACGCCCGAGAGGTTGCAGCCCAGCCCTCGGCCGGTCTTTATGGGCAGCGGCGATTCCAGCTCTTCCGGCTCTTTGTCCAGGCTCAAGCCCACGGCTTGGGCGGCCAGGCGCAGCCCGGTGGCCGGGTCGGCGTCCAGCGGGCGGTTTCCCGGCCGGAACTCCTCGCCCCTGGCCACCAGGTTCTTGAGTCGAATCTCCAAGGGGTCCAAGCCCAAGGCGTGGGCGATGATGTCCACTTGGGATTCGCTGGCCCAAGCGGCTTGGGGAGCGCCGATGGACCGGAAGGAACCAGCGGGCGTGCTGTTGGTGTAGACGGCGTGGGAAGTAATCTTTACGTTGGCCCAACGGTACGCGCCCATGACGCGCTGGGCGGCCCGGTTGGCCACCAAGGGCCCGTTGTCGGCGTAGGCGCCGGTGTCCAGATGGATCACGCATTCCCGGGCCACGAATTCGCCGTCGTCCATCACCCCGGTCTTGATTGTGCACCGGGCGGCGTGCCGGCGGATGGTCTTGAATGCTTCTTCAACGGTGAGAGCGATGCGGACGGGACGCCCGGCGACCTTGCTCAAGGCAACCACCAAGGGCTCCAGCTTGGTGTAGGACTTGCTGCCGAACCCGCCTCCCAGGTAGGGAACAACCACCCGTACCTGATGCAACTGAAAGCCGAACATCCGGGCCAGGTCTTCCCGCACCAGGAAGGGGTGCTGGGCCGTGGACCAGACGGTGATACCCTGGCTGGAATAGTCGGCGATGACGGCGTGGGGCTCCATGGAGTAGTGGTAGACCATGGGGAAAGTAAAGGTGTCCTCGAATACGTGGTCGGCCTTGGCGAAGGCGTCCTCCACGTCTCCCCACTCGTAGCCGCTCTGGTTGCACAGGTTGGTCTCGTGGACCGTCGCCCCGATGCCCGAAAGTGCCTCGACGGTATCGGAGACCACCGGCAACTCCTCGTACTCCACTTGAATCAGGTCCAATGCCTCTTCCGCGGTGGCCTGGTCCACGGCGGCCACGGCGGCTACCGGCTCTCCCTGATAGCGGACCTTGTCCGTGGCGATGAAGGGCCGGTCCCGCACCACCGCGCCGTAGAATGGGTCCAGCCCTTCCAGGTCGTCTCTGGTCAGCACCGCCACCACGCCGGATAGCTTCAAGGCCTCGCCGGTGTCAATATTGCGCACCACGGCGTGGGGCAGCGGACTGCGGAGTATCTTGCCGTGGAGCATGCCGGATACTTCCAGGTCGCCCACGTAAGCCGCGCGGCCGGTAACCTTGTCAACTGCGTCGATCCTGGGTACGGAGACTCCGATTATGTCCATGTTATCCCCTAACTCTGTCCCACGGTCTTGCTGGCGGATTGACGACCTCGCTCAAGTATCTTGGCCACGATGATGGCTACATCATCTTCGTATCCTGCATCTGCAATTTTACGAACGCGATCGCCTATCCATTCCTCATCTAACAACTCCCACTGTCTCCTTGAGAAGAAGGTACGCAGCGAATCTCGGTCACGAGAATTCTTGATCTTACCCGCTGCAAGACATAAAACAACTTTCGGAGAAGATCGGCAAAATCCGGCTTCCTCAAGCTGGAATACGAGACGGTCTGCCACGGTTTTGAGTAGCAACTTTTCGTGAAACAATTTGTATCGGGATTTGTCCTGAGGTCGACTCCCGTCAAAGCTGGCCAAGCTAACACCGGTAGAATCAAGGAAAGATTTGCACTCGACAATCTTGAGTTCATTGGTAGCACCCTTGTACGCCACAATATCGAGCTCCCAGCGAGGTGAGGTCGGCCTCCCTATTTTGCGCTTTTCTTCTTTGGTGAGCTCAACCTTTACGGAATTGCGAACCCAGTACCCTTCTCTTTTGAATTCATCTTTGATTATTCCTTACCCCGAAAATTAGCAATGAGTCGAATCGCTGATTTCATCCCCCGGTCTTGCCGGCGGCGTCCAGGATGGCCTCGACGATCTTCCGGTAGCCGGTGCAGCGGCAGATGTTGCCCTGCATGTACTCTTTAACTTCTTCCTCGCTGGGCTGGGGGGCTTCGTCCAGCAACGACTTGGCGGCCAGAATCATCCCCGGCGTGCAGAAGCCGCACTGAAAGGCGCCGTTGTCGATGAAGGCCTGCTGTATGGGATGGAGGCGGTTGCCGTCGGACAGGCCCTCGATGGTAAGCACCT
>CAYMZL010000165.1:0-5738 GCA_964394825.1 uncultured Dehalococcoidia bacterium
AGAACGATTGGCAGGCTAGGAAAGTTGGGCTTCTTCATCTCTCAGGTACTCCTTGCTTGCGACGTTGGTTCTGGCAAACCGTGCTGATATCCTACGCCAGTTCCCCGTGGATTCGATCGATCCAACACCCGTTCCGGATGTTGATGGGCCGACACACCTTTCACTGCTGAATTTTCCCAACCGCCACCCCGGCATTCTCCATACAGCGAAGAGTCGCCCGAATATAACATATCGAATATTATGATGCAAGCTACATCGACGTCTGACGCCGCTAATTAGCCATTATCGTGATTAGGCATGGATTTATATGCACAAATTACGTTGTTTCTAGAATGATAGATGGGTCAAAACGTAATTATGTGGCCATTACAGTATTGAGAAATCAGATCGTATGTAATCATAAAGTCAGGATTATTGTCGAGTTGGAATGCCGGCTGGACGCGGCCATCAAGCCGCGCGTCAACGGGCCGGCCCTAGCCGATACTTCATGATTGCAGGAGACCAAATAAAACTTCGTCGTGGGCACAAACCGGTCATTTGACCACCGAATTTTTGGGTGATACTATTGCCCATGGTCTGTTGATGCCTGTGCCCGTGGCATGGTTCCAGTGGCCGATACGCGGAGACCTTGTATGATTAAAAATTTTCACACCCAGTCCTACGTTATCAACATCCGGGAACTCACCTGCTGCCCCCTTTCATTCTATTAGCTGACCCCTCCGTCTTTTCCCTTTAACGGCTCTCTCATTCCGAAAACGCGTTGCCATTTGGGTCCTTCCAGGAGCCCTGGTTTTCCCATAGATTCTAAGCCGGACCCCATTCACGTCGCATCCCTGTTAGACGGTCTCTGTTACTGATGCGCGCGCCATTCTCGTAACCTTTAAGGAGGATACGATGCAATCCGAAGAAGTCAGACACCTTTCCTCCCTTTATGGTGGGTATTGGAACCATAACGTTCTGGATTTTTGCTACATGACCAACCGGTACTTCCCGCCACGCCGGATGATCGAGGACCTACAGGCGAAACTGCCGGAGCTGATCGGCAGTTACCCGTCGACGAATTGGTTTCTTTCGTCATTATTGGCCGAGCAGGTAGGCCTCAGCCATAACGAATTAGTGATCGGCAACGGGGCAAGTGAACTCATCAACGCCGTCGTGTCACGGTTTGTGCATCGGCTGGCGGTGCCGGTGCCGACTTTTGAGGAGTTCGTGAACCGTGCCAAGATATTGGGCCGGGAGGTCTGCACCTTCAAGCCTTCACAGCGGTTCGATCTGGATATTGACGCGTTTATCGAACACGTAAGGAGTTCAGGCTCAGACTCTGCCCTCCTCATCCGTCCCAACAACCCAACGGGCAGCTACCTGTCGAAGAGTGACTTGGTCTATTTCCTGGACCGCATGAGGTCCCTGAACTTGGTATTGGTGGACGAGTCCTTCTTGGACTTTGTCGACGCCGAGCCTGACCCTTCGGCGTTGGACCTGATCGGGGAATATCCCAATCTGTTGGTGCTGAAGAGCCTCTCCAAAAACTGCGGCATACCGGGTATCCGCCTGGGCTACGCGGTCACCGGGAATGCTGAGCGGTTGGCGGATCTGCGCAGCGATCTGCCCATCTGGAGTGTCAATTCATTCGCCCAGTTTTTCCTCGAAGAGATGGGCGGCTACCAATCTGAATATACCGAGTCTTGCCGCCGGGTCAGGGAGGCAACCCGCAAATTGGTGCGGGGGCTCCAAGAGGTCCCCTTCCTCTATCCATATCCTACCCAGGGCAATTTCGTCCTCTGTTCGGTCTTGTACGGGTTCACCGGACAGGAGCTTACGGCCCGTCTGTTTGAGGACAGCCGTATCCTGGTCAATGACTGCGGGTCAAAAGACGGTCTGGAGGGCAACTTCATCCGCATCGCCTGCCGCACCGAGGAAGATAACGGCCGTTTGGTCGCGGCGCTCATGCGGATCGCGAAATTTAGCGAATCCGGCAAGATTGCCGCCGTTCAGGTGAGGTAACCCATGAAAGGGTTGATACTGTCCGCCGGAATGGGCACTCGACTCGATCCCCTGACTCGCACGCGGCCCAAATGCATGGTCCACGTGGCGGGCAGGCCCATGATGGAATACCAATTGGATTCCCTCAGAAGGGCCGGAGTCAAAGATTGCGTCATCGTCGTGGGGTACATGGCCGATTCGGTGCGCGGCCACTTTGGGTCCAACTACCGGGGCGTCAGCCTCTCCTATGTCGAGAACCCGATCTATGACAAGACCAATAACCTCTATTCCCTTTGGCTGGCCAAAGCGAAATTGAACGATGACATACTGCTGCTGGAGGGTGACTTGGTGTTCGACGACCAGTTGGTCGGTCAACTGGTCCAGATGGATGAACAAAACGTGGCGATCGTGGACCGGTTCCGGTCCTATATGGACGGCACGGTGATCTTGGCCAGCGGTGGAGTCGCGGAGTCGATGGTCCTAAAGGCGGACCAAGGCCCTGGGTTTGATTATGGACCCGCCTTGAAGACGGTGAACATTTACCGGCTCTCCCGCGAGACCTTGATCGAAGCAATCGTCCCTGAGATGGAGGCGTTCCTCGCCGAAGGCCGCACCGGCCAGTACTACGAAGCGGTATTCTCCAGCCTCATCGGGTCCGGCCGCATGAACATGGCGGTGATGAATACCGGAAATAGTAAATGGGCGGAGATCGATACCTTGGGCGACCTCCGCGACGCTCAAAAGATGTTCGACGCAACCTCAGCCGCGGCCATCTAGCCTTGTTAGGCTGAAGCGGGCGGTAAGCTCCGCTGTGATAAAACAGGAGACTTCGATTGACCACGGCCAAAGAATGGTCCACTCAGAGCGCGATCGACTACTACTTTCAAAATCGCCATGATGTTTCGGACCTGTATCCCTCTGAAAAGATATTCCTGCCGCGGGTGTTATTCCCCGGCGCCAAGGTGCTGGACGTGGGCTGCGCTTCGGGCGGGTTCTTCAACATCATGCGCTCCTTCGAGCCCCATATCGAGTACACCGGGATCGATCTGTCGGAGAAGGCCGTGGCACTGGCCCGGGAGAGATACCCCGAAGCAACCTTCCAGGTAACCGAAGGCTTCGACTTGCCCTTCGAGGACGACACCTTTGACCTCGTCCACTGCACCAGTGTCTTCAACAACGAACCCAGTTACCAACCGATGCTGAAAGAGATGTACCGTGTATCCAATCGGTTCGTCCTCGCCGATATAAGGCTGCTTGAAGGCATAGGGAACGTACGGAAAATGGTTTACAATATCCAATTCAACGGCGGCGATGTTGAAGCAACCGTGCCTTATGTGGTGAACGATGCCGACGAGGTGGCCAAATTTATCCTCCAGTTGGAGCCCAAGCCCAAGGCGTTGCGCGGCACCGGATACTTCCACCAAGTGGCGAAAGAAGCTGAATCGGCGAACTGCCAAGTATGCATGACCATCCTGCTGGTCCAAAAGGGAGGCCATGACGACCTGGCGACCGTCATAGACCTGGACGACCTGCCCATACGTTTTTCCATATCTGGACCGTAATCTGGATGCTTGCTCTCGGGCTGACGTGGAGCGTCTAAGCGGTAAGGGGGACGCGCGTTGACACGGGTTTACGTAGATATGGTGGCCGATCTTTTCCACTATGGGCACGTAGAGTTTCTTAAACAGGCTCATGCTTTTGGCGACCATCTCCTGGTTGGCATATCCTCCGATGCAACGGTCCAGGCCAATAAACGGAGCCCCATATTAAGTATGGAAGAGCGGGTCGCTTCCGTCGCCGGGTGCCGCTACGTGGACGAAGTGGTGCCCGACGCCCCTTGGATCATGGACGCTGCCTGGATCGAGAAACACAAGATCGACCTGGTGGTCCATGGTGACGATTACTCCCAAGACCAGCTAGAGCACTTCTACAACGTGCCCATCTCGATGGGGATATTTCGCACCGTTCCCTATACGCCGACGATATCAACCACCGAGATCATCCGCCGCTGCCAAGAGGCCAAGTAGGCGCGCGGTCCTCCACGCCGATCGAAACTACCCCGGCCCGCTTAAACAGGCCGGGGCGTTTTATTTCGATTGACCGTGGCAGGCGCGTGTGCTGTAATTCCACCTGTTCTTCCTCTCGTTTGAGCCGGGACCTATCTTGCCGGGAATTGGAGGCCAGATGAAGTTACTAACCTACGACACGGAGACCGGACCACGCTGCGGAGTCCTGCAGAAAGACGATGTGGTGGATGTCAGCGCTCTGGTGGGGGATGGGCGGGCCTTGCCAGACGTGCGGGCGCTGCTGGAACTGGGCGACTCGCCCATCGGCCGGGTCCGGGACGCCCTGGCGAAGAATATCGCCGCGCCGAGAGTGCCCCTGGCGGATGTCCGGCTGCGTTCTCCCATACTCCAACCGCCCACGGTGCGCGATTTCATCGTTTACGAAGAACACGCCAGCAACCAGGGCACCCGTGAGCCCAATGAGGTCTGGTACCGGATGCCGGTGTTCTACTTCTCCAATCCCCTTTGTATCTACGGGCCGGATGCCGAGATTCCCTTTCCCTCGGCGTCCCGGCAATTCGACTACGAACTTGAGATTGGCTGTGTGATCGGCCGGGAAGGGAGAGATGTCCCGGCGGCGGACGCGCTGGAGTATATCGCCGGATTCACGCTTTTCAATGACTGGAGCGCCCGGGACCTCCAGGTGGACGAGATGGCTTTCGGCCTGGGCCCGGCCAAGGGGAAGGACACCGCTTCGTCCCTCGGCCCCTGGCTGGTTACCACGGACGAATTGGCCCCCCACCTCAAAGAAGGCCGGCTGCACCTGAAGTGCCAGGTCAGAGTGAACGGGGACCATTGGTTGAAGGACGGCGCCGCCGAGGACGCCTACTACACCTTCGGCGATATGGTGGAGCGCGCGTCCAAGGACAGCCGCATCGTCCCCGGCGACGTGATTGGCAGCGGCACCGTGGGCGGCGGCTCCATCCGGGAGGCGATCCGCAAGGGCTATGAAAAAGCCCGCTTCCTTGAGCCTGGAGACGTGGTCGAGCATGAAGTGGAGGGGATCGGGGTGTTACGGGGCACCATCGGCCCCAAGACCAACGTCGACTCCGGTTACCGCTTCCAGGTCAAGAACCCGGCCCCAGTGCCGGAAGCGGGAATCTCAAAGGACTACAAGTATCAGCGCTGACCTGGATTGCCGGCCGAGTCTATCGTTCAGCAGCCGCAGGCAGCCCAATTCTGGAGGACCATATGGCAAGCGGAACCGTAGCGGCATACGACCCGGACCGGGTCTGTGAGGTAAGCGACCAGGACCAGGAATACCAGGACGGCTTGGCTGTGCGGGTCTACCAGCCTGCGGGAGCAGGTCCCTTTCCGGCGTTGATTGACGTGCACGGTGGGGTCTGGACCAACGGCGACCGCACCAGTAACGAGGTCATGGACCGGGCCCTGGCCGAAAGCGGCATCGTGGTCGCGGCCGTCGACTTTCGGCAGGCGCCGGAGTACTCCTATCCCGCCCAAGTAGCGGACGTCAATCTCGCTATCCGTTGGCTGAAATCCCGGGCAGCCGAGTTCAATGCGGACCCCCGCACCGTGGGCGGCATAGGGGGTTCCAGCGGCGGCCACACGGTGTTGCTGAGCGCAATGAGACCCCATCACCCTCCGTACGGCCATCTTGACCTGCCGGGCTCGGATGCGGACGCCACCCTGAAATACCTGTTGCTGGGGTGGCCAATCGTCGATCCATAT
>CAYMZL010000166.1:0-5729 GCA_964394825.1 uncultured Dehalococcoidia bacterium
GTCTCTTCGGCGAAGGGTGCAGCCCCAAGCTGGAGGCCGATGGGCAGCCCGTCGGCGGTGAACCCACCTGGAATCGAGATTGCCGGCAGGGCCGCCAATGAATAGCAGCCGGTATAGGCGCGGCGGAAGAAGAACCGGGTGCGCACGTCCTCGGCGTTTTCGAACCTGGCAGTCAGGTCTGCGTGCTTGGGAGCGGGGTAGGGAGAGGTCGCCGACACCAGGATATCCACGTCTTTCAGGACCTCCATCATCTGACGGCGCAGTAGGACGCGGGCTTTGGCCACCCGGTTGTAGACTTTCGCTGGCACCAACGCAGCGGACTGGAGCCTGGTCCGGCTGGCCTGGTCCAGGTCGCCGGGCTGATTGCGCAGGATCTCGTCCCTGGCCCCGGCGCCTTCGGTGTCGGCGATGCCCACGAAGATGGCGCCCGCCAATTCGGTCAACGGGATGGATACCTCCCGCACCTCGGCGCCCAACTCCCGGAAAGTATCGAGGCCCGCCTCGATGGCCGAGCGCACCTCCGGATGCATGTCCTGGTTCTGGTGAAGCTCCTTGATGAGCCCCACCCGAAGGCCCCTTACTCCTTCCCGCATCCGGGCGGTGTAGTCGGGGACCGGCTTGCGGCTGGTGTAGGGGTCCTTCTCGTCATAACCGGCGATGACTCCCAGCATTACGGCGCAGTCCTCCACGGTCTTAGTCATTGGGGCGGCGGCGTCCATGAACCAGCAGGTGTGGGTCATGCCGAAGCGGCTGACCCGTGTGAATGTGGGGCGCAGGCCGACCACCCCGCAGTAGGATGCCGGCCCTCGGCCAGAGCCGCCGGTGTCTTCGGCCATCGACGCGGCGCACAGGTGGGCCGCCAGCGCCACGCCAGAGCCGCTGCTGGACTCGCCCGGGGTGCAATCGAAGTTCCAGGGGTTGGCGGGGATGCCCCAAGGCGGGTTCCGGGTGCCAGCCATGGCCAACTCGCTCTGGTTAAGCTTGCCCAGCAGCACACCGCCTGCGTCCTTCAATCGTTTGACTACCGTGGAATCTTCGGTGGGGACGAAATCCTTATAGATCTTGGAGCCGTTGGTGGTGAGGATGCCCTCGGTCCAAAACTGGTCTTTGACCGCGATGGGCACCCCGGCGAGAGGGCCCGGGTCCTCGCCTCTCTGGATGCGTCCCGCCACTATCCGTGCGGTGTCCAACGCCTCTTCCCGGACCACGGTGATGTAGGCGGCCAGCCGGGAATCCCACCGGTCGATCCGCTCCAGGTAGGCTTGGACGGCGTCCACGGGCGACAGTTCTTTGGCCTTAACGGCCTGGGCTGTACCGGTCGCGGAAAGAAAGGCGATATCGGTGGAATTCATTAAACCCTCCAGGGAAACACTCTAATGGGAGTCGCCAAGGGTCTGACTGATGACCCGAACAGAGGCAGGCCGTTGCTACGCCTGGCCGTCCTCTGGGAAGATGACCACCGGATGGATGTTGGCCAGGTCCACCGCCTTCAAGCGGTCCAGTTCCCGCATCAGGCTACCGAAGCGGTTGGTTACTTCGTCCAGTTCGTCATCGGCGATCTCGATTCCAGCCAGTCGGGCTAGTTCGCTCACAGTGTCTTTATCTACGGCCATCTCGATATACCCCTTTTTTCTTGGTCAACCGTGGCTCGGCCCACCATGAAGCGGGCCGAGATTCTTGCGACAATATAGCCCCGGCTCATGGCCCTGTCCAGCAACCGGCCCTGACGCCTGAAACCCTTAATCAAACGTAGGCATCTGGCGAACAGAGAGCAGCGTAACTAGTATTGAGCAAGGACCGCCATTGCCAAAGGCTATTGATGAGATTTCGACTACCTGCCATACCCACGATTCCTAGACTCACGGTCCGCCGCCACAAAGCGGTAGTTGTCGCCGTCGCGGTGTTTGCGTTCTCCGTGGCGTGTACCTCGGCAACAGCCACCCCGGAGCCCATACCCACGGCCACCCCGGAACCCGCCCCCACGTTCACCGCAGAACCCACTCCCGCGTCCACTCCCCGGTCCGCGCACCTGGACTCGTCAGCGGTAGACGCCTTCGCAGTGCTGGAAGATTTTCTGGAGGAATCGGGGCCCAGGGAGAGCGCCACCGATCAAGAATTGGCCGCCGCCCGGTACCTCCAATCCCGCTTGCAGGAATTGGGATATGCGACGGAATTGCAGACTTTCACCGTGGAAGGCCTTTCGCTGGCCGGATCGGGCTTGACGCTGGATACACCAGAGTCCCGGGAGTTCACTGCTTTGCCCCTGGTCCGGACCGGCCTGGGAGACGTGGCTGGCGTTCTGACGCCCGTGGGCCTGGCGATGCCCGAAGACATACCGGATGCCGGTCTGGAAGGCCGGATCGCCCTGGCCGAGCGCGGAATCATCACCTTTCAAAGCAAAGCCGAGAACGTCTTTGCTGCTGGGGCCGTGGGGCTCGTGGTGTACAACAACGTTCCGGGCATCTTTCAGGGGGTGCTTGCAACTCAACCCGAATTTCCGGTGATCGCTCTCTCCCAAGATGACGGGGAGGCCATCGAGGCCCTGCTGGCGGGTCCGGAGATCGAGGCTGCCATCGGGCTGACTTTGGAGGACCGGCCCTCTCAGAACGTGATCGCCGAAAAGAAAGGCCCCGGCGACGCGGTGGTGGTGCTGGGCGGACACTACGACACCGTAGCCGGGATCTCCGGGGCCAATGACAACGCTTCGGGCACCGCCGTCCTGTTGGCCATCGCCGAGAGCCTGGCTGAAGTTGACCTGCCCTTCACCCTGAGAATCGTACCCTTCGGTTCCGAGGAGTTGGGCCTGGTGGGGAGCCGGCACTACGTCCAGTCTCTGAGCGACGAGGAACTGGACCGGACCAAGGCCATGTTCAACTTTGACGCCTTGGGCAGCGGGACCGGCGTGAGCATTTTCGGCAACCGGGATTTCACCGAACTGGCGTCGGCGTTGGGGGCTGAGATCGGAGTCGATGTCGCCGTGACCCGGGGCCTCAGCGGAGGGACCAGCGACTTCGCCACCTTTCAGGCCGCCGGAGTGCCGTTCTTGATGTTTTTCAGCACCGATTTCTCCCGCATTCACACGGAGCGTGACACAATCGAATTCGTCCGCCGCGAGCTTCTGGCCGGCGCAGCCGCGGCTGCCACGGTGTTGCTCCAGTCGGAGGCCTTCGCGGCTCTGATAACGGCGGAGTAACCCGGGCGGACGCCCAATCGCAATAAACCCCTCGCGTTGATATACTTTCCCAATGACGGAAAGGCCGTCTGAAGGGGTATAACCCATGAAATGGACCTCTGCGCTATCTGAACAACCGGTGTTAGGCGACGCCATCGCCGAGTGCGCCGTAGCCATAAAAACCTCCCTCGGGGACGAAGCGCTCGACCTGGGGGTCGCTTTCATATCGCCTCATTACGAGGATTCCTACGAGCGGGTGGCCGAACTGATGGCCGAAAATCTGGGCGCCAGGCATGTGTTTGGCTGCTCGGGCGGCGGCGTGATTGGCAACGGACTGGAGATCGAGCAGCGGGCCGGCATCTCGATTACCGCCGCCGTTCTCCCCGACGTGGAGATTAAACCCTTCCATCTTCAGGCGGACCGGCTTCCCGACCTGGATGCCGGCCCCGACAATTGGGAAACCCTGATCGGGGTGGAGGCAGACCGTGACCCGCACTTTGTCATGGTGGCCGACCCCTACTCTTTCCCGGTCCAAGACCTGCTGATGGGGATGGACTTCGCCTTTCCCAGGGCCACCAAGATCGGCGGTCTGGCCAGCGGCGCCAGCCGGCAGGGCGGGAACGCGCTGTTCCTAGACGGGCAGGTGCTGCGCGCCGGGGCCATCGGCCTGGCCCTCTACGGCAACATCACCGTGGACACGGTGGTGGCCCAGGGCTGCCGTCCCATCGGTAGACCAATGCGCATCTCCAAGAGCGACCGCAACATGTTGCTGGAACTGGATGGCAGACCTCCGATGGAAATCATACGGAGCATGTTCCAAGAACTGCCGGAACGGGACCGCGAACTGTTGGGGCACTCCCTATTCCTGGGAGTGGTGATGGATGAATTGATTGAAAACCCGGTCCAGGGCGACTTCCTCATCCGAAACGTGGTGGGGATGGACTCGAACACCGGCGGCCTGGCCGTAGGCGAGATGCTCAAAGAAGGGCAGTTGGTCCAGTTCCACCTGCGCGACGCCGAGACTTCCGCCGAGGACCTGCAGGCCGTGTTGAGCCGCTACGCCGACGAGAACCGGGAGAATGAGATTCCGGGCGCCCTGCTGTTTTCCTGTTTGGGCCGGGGTCAATACCTCTACGGCCGGCCCAACCACGACACCGACATATTCCGGGAAAAGCTGGGTTCCGTGCCCCTGGGCGGCTTCTTCTGCAACGGCGAGATCGGCCCGGTCAGCGGCACAACCTTCCTCCACGGCTACACCAGCTCCTTCGGCTTATTCCGCCCCAAACTCTAAAAGCTCGCTTTGTTTCCATGGGATGTTTGCTGGGGATTTTGTTTGGGAACTGGAAATCGACCTGTCGCGGAATTAGAGCGTGACCCTTGTTGTGGGCATGCCTGTGTCTCTAAGTGGGCAGTTCCAGGCGCAGGGGCGCCAAGCCTTGGCCGGATTGCAGGCCTGGGCCCGGGACGCCAACTCTGAGTCCTCAGACTCGTTTGACGTGCTTCACTACGACGACGGCAGCGACCTATCCACCGTCCGTGCTGTAACCCGGCGTCTGATCGCCGATGACCGGGTCGATATTCTCATCGGCCCCTACTCCAGCGTTCTCACTTCCGCCGCCGCCCAGGTCGCGGAGGCCCACGGCAAACTCCTGTGGAATCAGGGAGGGGCGTCGGACAACGTCCACCGGCAGGGATACCGCTGGACCGTGGGGATACTGACCCCGGCCAGCCGCTATCTGACGGGCCTCCTTCCGTTGGTGCGGCAGGCCGGCCCTTCAGCGGCTACCGTGGCTCTGGTCAGGGCCTCCACCGGGGAATTCCCCAAGGCGGTCTGCTCCGGAGTGGAAGAATCCGTGCGGGATTTAGGGTTTACCACCGTGCTCGCCACCCAGTTTGCGGCATCGGCCGGCGATTTCTCGGCAGTGGTGGGTGAACTGAGGGCTGCCGGGCCTGATGTGGCGGTGATCGTGGGACGGGTGCGGAACGACCTCCGCCTGGCCCGGCAACTGGCCGAGAGCGGCTTCAACGCCGGGGCGGTAGTGGCCGTGGCCGCCGGGATCCAGGCGTTCAAAGACGAACTGGGAAGCCTGGCGGACCGGTTCATGGGCCCCAGCCAGTGGGAGCCGGAAGCCCAATACACACCGGATTTCGGGCCAACCGGAGACCAGGTGATTGCCTCTCTGCGGCGAGACGGCCATCTACACGTTGACTATCCCATGGCCCAGGCCTACGCCGCCGGGGTTGTTGTTCAGCGGTGCTTGCAAGAAGCGGGCAGCGCCGACAGTCAGGCATTGAGAGCGGCGGCCTCGGAACTGGAATTTTCCACGTTCTATGGAAGGTTCAAGATTGATGGGGAGACCGGACGGCAGATTGGACGGGATACACTGTTGGTCCAATGGCAAGGGGGCCGGAAAGTGATTGTCTGGCCGCCACAATTTGCACAGGGAGATCTGATCTATCCCTGGCGTTAAACCAGGTTCGCCGAACTGAAGGGGGAATATGGCCGAGCTTGATAATAGAATCGCGCTAATCACGGGAGCGGGCCGGGGCATCGGAC
>CAYMZL010000167.1:0-1562 GCA_964394825.1 uncultured Dehalococcoidia bacterium
ACTCCCAGGCAAACTTCGAAGTGGAACGATCACCCCTGTCCAAAGAAAACGAAGGTCCCGAAGCCGCCGTAACTGCCGGGCCAGTTGAAGCTGATCAGGCCGAACCCCAGGGCCAAGACTCCCAACAGCGCCATCGGCATGGCCATGGCGAAGGGCGCATCGTGAACGTCGCTATTCCGGTCCTTCAACTCGCCGAAGAACACGAGGAACATCGCCCGGCCCATGTAGAGGGCGCTCAGCAGGGCCGTGACCAGGGTTAGGACGATGAACGCGGCGTTCCGGTGGTCGTTCACCGCCACCAATATCTCATCCTTGCTCCAGAAACCGGCCAGGATGGGGATGCCGCCAAGGGACAAGGCCCCGATGGAAAAGACCAGGGCGGTCAGCGGCATGACCTTCCTCAGGCCACCCATCTCGCCCGTCTCCTGAGTTTCAGTGCTGTGGAGGACGCTGCCCGCCCCCAGGAACAAGAGCGCCTTGGAGAAGCCGTGGGCCATCAGATGGAAGATGGCCGCCGTGTAACCGAAGGCGCCAAGGGACAGCATCATCAGGCCCAGGTGGCTGATGGTGGAGTAGGCCAGTATGCGCTTGAGGTCGGTGGCCACCAGGGCGATCGTCGCGGCCATCAGCGCCGTCACCAGGCCGACTATGGCCACCAGCAGCAATGGGTCGGCAT
This sequence comes from uncultured Dehalococcoidia bacterium, assembly GCA_964394825.1. Lineage (GTDB taxonomy): Bacteria > Chloroflexota > Dehalococcoidia > Lucifugimonadales > UBA3495 > UBA9611. The sequence continues at coordinate 677 of CAYMZL010000167.1, forward strand.
CGTAGGCCTCGAAGATGGGGAAGGTGCGGGCCACCAAGAATACGCCCGCGACCACCATGGTCGCGGCGTGGATCAGGGCGCTGACCGGGGTTGGGCCTTCCATGGCGTCGGGCAGCCAAACGTGGAAGGGCACCTGAGCGGACTTGCCCATGGCGCCCAAGAACAGGAGAATGGCGGACGCCGTCGCCACCCCCTCGCTCATGGCTCCGGTGCGGGCCGCCTCGAAGGCATCCAACATACTGAAGCTGCCCACTTCCCGCCAGATGAGCAGGATGCCCACCAGCAGCCCCACGTCGCCGATCCTGGTCACGATAAAGGCCTTCTTGGCCGCTTCCCTGGCCTGGGGCCTTTCGTGCCAGAACCCGATCAACAGATAGGAGCAGATCCCCACCAACTCCCAGGCGACGTACAGCAGCAGGAAGTTGTCGGCTACGACCAGGGTCAGCATGGCGGCGGCAAACAGGGAATGGACCGCGAAATACCAGCCAAAGCGCGGGTCGCCCTTCATGTAGGCCGTGGAGTAGACCTGGACCATGAGGGCCACGAAGGTTACCAGCCCCAGCATGGCGATGGTCAGCGGGTCGATCAGAATGCCCCAGTGCAGGGTGACACTGCCCACCGCCCCGACTATCCCGGCGTTGAACCAACTCCGTTCGTAATCGCAGGTGAGCATGCCGGTGTTCGCGCTGGTGAAGCAGCCATTGGTGGCGGCGTCGGCGCCCAGCCAGGAACTGAACACGAACCAGAAAACCACGAAACCGCCGCCGATGGCCAGGATCGACAAAAAAGCGCCCTTCTGCGGCAGGTACTTACCGAATATCACGATCACCGGCGCGGCCGCGAAGCTGAACACCGGTATGAGCCAGGCCCATTCCATCAGACGCCC
>CAYMZL010000167.1:1572-5727 GCA_964394825.1 uncultured Dehalococcoidia bacterium
ATCCGGTGTGCGGTCAACCGGGCAGGCGCCATATGTGGTCTGGCGTCTACCATTTCATCAGGTTGATCTCATCGACGTTGACGGTCGATTTGTTCCGGAACATCCGCAGGATTATGGCCAGGGCCAAACCGACCTCCGCCGCGGCCACGGTGATGATAAAGATGGCGATCAACTGACCGTCGAAGTTGGAAAAACTGCCGGTGCCCTCCATGTGGGAGGCGGCGGCGATGAGGTTGATGTTCACCGCGTTCAGCATCAATTCGATGGACATCACGATGAGCACGGCGGAACGGCGGGCCATCACGCCGTAGAGGCCGATGACGAACAGAACGGCGCTTAGGAGTTGGAACCAGAGCAGATCGACCATGGTCTAGCCCTCTCCCCGGTCGGAACGGGCGATGATTATGGCGCCGATCAAGGCCACCAGCAGCACCAGGGACGCGATCTCAAACGGAACGGCCCAGGTGGTGAAAAGGGACTCGCCGATACCGGTGAATGAGGCGTTCTGGGCCTGGGTCCCCCGCACCGAGTTGATGGCGAAAGAAGGGACCAAGACCCCCAGAAAGGCCAGGGCGGCGATGGCGGCCAGGGGCCACTGTTTGTTGTCGGTGATGCGGGGGTAGTCGGCGCTCCTAGTCAGCATGATGGCGAATAGGAGCACGATGATGATCGCCCCGCCGTAGATCAGGACCTGCACCAGAGCAAGGAACTCGGCGAAAAGGACCAGGTAGACCCCGGCCACGGCAATCAGAGAGACCAATAGGGCCAGCGCCGCGTGCACCACGTTGCGGGTGACCACCACACCCAGTCCGCCGCCGATGGTCAGCACGGCCAGCAATATGAAGATGAACCAGGCCATCTAGGCGGTAAACACCCGCCTTTCGGACGCTCCAGCGGCCATCAACTCTCCCTCTGCTCCGGTCCCTTCTAAAATACGAGCCACCAGATCGGCGGCTCCCTTGATTCCCATTGAGTTGCCCGTGCCCGGCGGACTTTTCGGGTCCACTTCGACCGCTAAGGCCCCTTCAAGCGAAACAGCCTCTTCAGAAACCCGCCCGGTCCCCGGTCCAATCGCGGCAGGTCCTCAAAGGTGCGCAGCAGGCGGCAACTGGCGCAGGTACAGTCCGCTGGGTGTTTGGCGACCTTTTCACCAACGGCCCGCCGGTTCCCCTGGGGCTTGATCTTCTTGCCCTTTAAGAACCGGTCGGTGCAGTCCTGACAGGTGCAGGCCGCCGGGTGACGCCCCGCCATGTTCAGCAGCCGTTCGTCTTCCCGTTTCGGCATGGCGCGTTTCCCTTGGTCAGGCCCGTTACTGGGACTCGGACTCGGCGGCAGACTTTTCGGCCCCCGCTTCTTCGCCTTCCTGGTCCTGCTGGGCTTTGGCCCTCTGGGTCGGAGGTATCCAGCCCGTTTCCTTCTGGAACTTGTGTCCGATCTCCAGCAGCACGGGCAGGTCAACCCGGCTCCCGTTGCGGCTGAAAGTGCTCATTTCGTGCTCGTGGGTCATCACGATCGCATCGAAATTACACACCTCGACGCAGATCCCGCATAGTATACACCGGTTGAGATTGATCTCGAAGCTATCGACAATCTTTCTACGGGAGCTTTTTCCCTCTTCGTGAAGGGGGTTATCCTTCATGGTCGACGACATGCACTGGGTCGGGCATTGGCGGATGCAGACCATGCAACTGGTGCAGAACGGTTCAACCACGTCGTCGTCCCAGGTGAGGGCGGGGAAACCCATGAACCGGTCCTTCACCGGGGTGGGCTCGTCCCGGCGTTGCAGCAGATTGCCGCTGGACGGGTATTCGCGGGTCACCGGCGCCCGCAAGCCCTTCGCGGTGGACACCAGCGTCAAAACCAACCCTTTCAGGCTATTAAACATTTAGTTTCCTCCAGCCTGCGTCGAAGCCGGGTTCGGAGTCCGGCGCTGGGCTTCCAGCGCTTCCTGCCTGCTGCGGACCTGGGCCACCAAGCGCTTGGGGCCGGTCATACGCTGGTAGACCAGATATCCGACCACCAACAAACCGGTCGACGACATGGCGGTGAGAGACCAGGCCGGCCATCCGTAGAACTGATAGACGGCGGTCATAACAACCAATAGGAACGACAGTGGGACCATGACCTTCCAGGCAAAGGCCATCAACTGGTCGATGCGCAGCCTCGGGAAGGTGCCGCGAATCCAGAAGATCACCATGATGACCAGGTAGACCTTGAACAGGAACCAGATGATTCCCCAGTCGCCGGACAGCCACGGGCCGGACCAGCCGCCGAAAAATAGGATCACGGTGAGCGCGGCGATGGCGAAGGTGTTGATATATTCAGCCAGGAAGAAGACCGACCAGTGGGCGCCGCTGTATTCAACGAAGGGACCGCCGACGATCTCGGACTCGGCGAAATAGATGTCGAAGGGGGTCCGGCCGACCTCGGCCAGTCCGGCGATGAAAAAGATCACCAGCCCCAGGGGCTGCACCAGCAGGAAGATGTAATCGTCCTGGGCATTGACTATCTCCCTCAGGTCCAGCGACTGGGCCAGCATGGCGACCGAGACGGCCACCATGATGATGGGTATCTCGTAGCTGATGAGCTGGGCCGCCGCCCTCAGACCGCCAAGGGTGCCGTATTTGTTGGCCGATCCCCAGCCCGCCATCACCAACCCCAGGATTCCCACGACCGCGAAGGCAATGATGTAGAAGAGGCCCAGGTCCAGGTTCTGTATCACCGCGCCATGGGCGGCCGGGATGGTCACCCAGATCATGAACGCCGAGACGACGACGATTAACGGCGCGGCCCAGAAGATGACCTTCTCCGAGGAGGCCGGGATGATGTCCTCTTTGAGTATCAGCTTCAGGGCGTCGGCCATCGGCTGCAACAATCCCATCGGACCGGTGCGGGTGGGCCCCAAGCGCCGCTGAAGCCGCCCCAGTAACTTCCGTTCCAGCCAGGTCAATGACAGCACCACGATGGACAAGCCGGTGAACAAGAGGAACAACCCGACCACGATCCAGATGAAGTCGGTCAGGCCGATGGCTAACAGGATGGTGGCCGGCACTAGCGGTCCACCTCGCCCAGTACGATGTCCAACGCGCCCAAGATCACGACGGAGTCGGCGATCCAGGCGTCTTTCAGCATGTGCTTCAACGCCGACAGGTTGCAGAATGACGGCGGACGGACCTTGATCCGGTAGGGCCGGTCGGTGCCGTCGCTGACCAGATAGACGCCTATCTCTCCTCTGGGGTTCTCAGCCCGAACGTAGACCTCGCCGGCGGGAGGGCGGATCAACCGCCGTCCCAGGGACGAGACCACCTCGCCCTCCGGCAGTTGTTCCAGGGCCTGCTCGATGATGCGCACCGACTGGTAGATCTCCTGCACCCGCAGGTAATACCGGTCCCAGCAGTCGCCGTCCAGTCCAACGGGCACCTCGAAGTCGAACCGGTCGTAGACCGAGTAGGGCGCCGCCTTCCGCACATCGTAGTCCACTCCCGACGCCCGGAGGCACGGCCCAGTCAGCCCGTAGTCGATGGCGTCCTCGGCGGACATCACCGCTATGTTCTTCAGGCGGGCCAGGAATATCTCATTGAAACTGAGGAGTTTGTCCGACTCCTCGGTGTCTTCTTTAACCAGTTCCAACAGGTCTCTGACGTCCTGGACGAAGCCCTCCGGGACGTCCTCTTTCAGGCCGCCGATGCGGAAATAGTTGTGCATCATCCGCGCGCCGGAAACGGACTCGAACAGGCCTTGGATGCGCTCCCGCCCCCGGAAACAGAACATGGACGGTGTCATGGCGCCGGCGTCCAGTCCCATGGTGGCGATGAACAGCAAGTGGCTGGCGATTCGGTTCAGTTCGCAAAGGATTACGCGGATGTATTCGGACCGCTCCGGGACCTCCAGTCCCATGAGCTTCTCAACGGCCCGGCAGTAGACGTGCTCGTTGTTGAAGTTGGCGATGTAGTCCATGCGGTCGAACAGGGTGATGACCTGGGCATACTGTTCGCCTTCGCACAGCTTTTCCGATCCCCGGTGGAGGTAGCCGATGTGGGGTTCCATGTCCACGATCTTTTCGCCGTCCAACCACAGCACCATGCGGAAGACGCCGTGGGTCGAGGGATGCTGCGGTCCCATGTTCAGCAGCATCTCGACGGGTTCGCCTTTGGG
>CAYMZL010000168.1:0-5713 GCA_964394825.1 uncultured Dehalococcoidia bacterium
TGGGGGGTAGTATAACATTGGGCGTGGCTTTTCCCGGCGTCGAAGCAGGATTCAACGAGAATGCCACGGGGATGGAATGAACCAAAAGGTCCGCCTCAAGGTCAACGGCATCGACCACGAATTGAACATCCCGGCCCGGCGTTTGCTGGTCGATTGCATCCGCTACGACATCGGCCTCACCGGCACCAAAGAGGGCTGCAGCGTAGGCGTCTGCGGGTCCTGCGCCGTGTTGGTGGACGGCGAGATGTACGCCTCATGCATCACCCTGGCCGCGGCGGTGGACGGCTCGGAGATCATCACCATCGAAGGCATCGCCCAGGACGGCAAGCTCCACCCCGTGCAGCAGGCCTTCATCGAAAACGGCGGCTTCCAATGCGGTATCTGCACCCCCGGTCAGGTGATTGCCGCCAAGTCGCTGTTGGACGAGAACCCCAACCCCACGGAAGACGAGATCAAACGGTGGATGATGGGCAACCTGTGCCGCTGCACCGGCTACTACGGCATCCTCAATTCGGTTGCCGCCGCCGCCAAGGAGATGTCTGGGGGCGGCGGATGATTGACTTCGAGTACCACAATCCCACCAGCCTGGACGAAGTTTTTGGGCTCTTGGAGCAATATGGCGAAGACGCCCGGGTCATGGCTGGCGGCACCGCGCTGGTCATCCAGATGAAGCAGCGCCTGGCCCAGCCTGCCCATGTGGTCGGACTGCGGCGGGTCGGCAATCTCAACACCATCGAGTCCACCTCCGAGGGCGTGAGGATCGGCGCGCTCTGCACCCAGCGCCAGATAGAGAATAGCCCCATCATCGGGGGAGAATTGCCCCTCTTGGCCGATACCTTCCGCAAGGTGGCGACGCCCAGGATCCGCAACATGGCCACCATCGGCGGCGGGTTGGTCAACGGCGACCCCAACCAGGACCCGCCTCCCGCGCTGATCGCCCTGGGAGCGTCCGCGGTGATGACCTCCAAGAACGGTGACCGTGTCGTGCCGGTGGAAGACCTGTTCATCGACTACTACGAGACCGACGTGCAGCCCGGCGAGGTGCTGACCAGTGTGTTGGTCCCCCAGGCTCCCGCCGGGTCCGGCTCGGTGTACCTGAAGTTTCTACCCCGCACCGCCGACGACTACGGCACCGTTTCCGTGGCGGCGGTGGTCTCCAGAGAACAGGACGGCACATGCAAGGACGTCCGGATCGTGCTGGGCTCGGTGGGCGTCACGCCGATCAGGGCCACTCAGGCCGAAGACGCTCTGCGGGGCAAGCCGCTGTCCGACGAGAACATCCGGGCCGCCGCCGCATTGGTGAAAGACGCGGTCGACCCCCTGGAGGACTTCCGGGGTTCCGCCGAATACAAGACTGAGATGGCCGAGGTCTTCGCCCGCCGCGCCGTGGAGCAGGCCATGGCGTTAATCCCATCTGGCCCGGCGGGAAGTTAGCCCCGTGAAGCTGGAGATTCGCTCCGTCGTTCCCGCCAGCCGCGAGGCTACCTGGGCGCTGGTCATGGACATTCCCAGGGCCGCTGCCTGTATCCCCGGGATCAAGGATGTCATCCCGGACGGCGAGGGCCGCTACCTGGCCACCCTCCAGGCCAGGGTAGGCCCAATGGGCATGACCTTGAGCGGGACCATCACCGTTCTGTCCCAAGACGCCGAATCCGGCGAGGCCGCGTTCTTGGTGGAGGCCAACGACCGGCGGGTCGGCGGCGGGGTCAAGACCAACTTGACCATGAAAGTTACCGCCCAGGCGCCCAACGAGACCGAATTGGAGATCGTCAGCGACACCACCTTCATGGGCCGGCTGGGCGAACTGGGCCAGCCCATCATCCGCAGGAAGGCCCGCAACACCCTGGAGGAGTTTTCCCGGAACCTGGGCAAGATATTGGCGTCAGGCCCGGAATAACCGTGCAGTGGCTCCCTAGAGAGTCCCGTTCCATTGACACTGAAATCCAAGGGTTTCTATACTGGTCTAAAGCGTATTTCGTTTCCATTCGGGTTTCGCGGCGCGGTTCATCTCTATCCTGAGGCTCGGCGCCCGGAGCGTGGCCGGGAGGGCCTGTGTGCGGCATAGTCGGATACGTTGGAGGGCAAGAAGCCTGGCCCATCATCTATGAGGGGCTGAGGCGGCTCGAGTACCGGGGCTACGACAGCGCCGGCATAGCCATCGTTGATCCCCAAGGGGACATTCAACTGCGGAAGACCGTTGGCAAGGTCAACGGCCTGGACGGCGCCGGACCCCACCCCGGTGGCACCGTGGGGTTGGGCCACACCCGCTGGGCCACCCACGGGCGCCCTTCCCACGCGAATGCCCATCCCCATACCGACTGTCAGCAGCGCATCGCCGTGGTCCACAATGGCATCGTCGAGAACTACCTCGAGCTGAAACGCCGGCTGATGGACGCCGGCCATCACTTTGAATCGGAGACCGACAGCGAAGTCCTCACCCATCTGGTTGAAGAGGGGATGGACCGCGGCCTGAGCTTCCAAGAAGCATTCAGGCGCATGGGCCGCATGGTGAAGGGCTCACAAGCCATCTCCGCCGTCCTGCAGGGAGATTCGGCCGAGATCTGCGCCCTCCGTTTGGGGCACGCCGGCGGCATCGTGGTGGCCCATGCCGAGGGCCAGGCGATCATCGGCAGCGACCTGCCGGCGCTGCTGCCCCTCCTCCAGACCAAGTCCAACATGGGTCAGGTGGGGTTCTTGGAGAGCGGTGAGATGGTGGTGGCTACCCGGGACGGCGTTGAGTACCAGGACCTGGAAGGGAACCACATCGACAAACAGCCCCGGATGGTCTCCCAGGAAGAAGTGCTGGTCGATAAAGCGGGATACCGGCACTTCATGTTGAAGGAGATCATGGAACAGCCCCAGGCGGTGGCCAGCGCCATGCGTGAGCGGGTCGACTTTGAGACCCGGCGGGTGGACCTGCCCGACTTTCCCTTCTCAGCCCAGGAGATAGCCGAACTTGACCGGGTGATGCTCATCGGTTGCGGCACCAGCTTGAACGCCGCCCGGGTGGGCCGTCACCTGGTGGAGCGCTACAGCGGTCTGCCCGCGGAGGCGGAGAGCGCATCCGAGTTCCGTTACCGGAACCCCTACATCGGCCCCCGCACGCTGGTGGTGGCCATCGGTCAGTCCGGCGAGACGGCCGACACGGTCGCCGCCATGCAGATGGTGAAAGACAAAGGCGGGAGATTGGTCACCATCTGCAATGCCGAGGGCAGCCAGGCGTCCCGCATCGCCGACGGCGCCCTCTACATGCGGGCCGGCATCGAGGTCGGTGTCGCCAGCACCAAGACCTTCATGGCTTCCCTGACCATCTTGAACCTGCTGGCCATCTTTTTGGGCCAGTCCAGGGGCGTTTTGGATACGGCGGCCACCCAAGGATTGGTGGACGGCCTGGCCCAGGCCCCAAGACTTATGGGCGACTTGCTGGCCGACGCGGCCGTATACCGGCACCTGGCCCAGGAATACGTGCGCTTCGATAATTTCCTGTTCTTGGGCCGGGGAATAAACGCGCCCATCGCCTCCGAGGGCGCATTGAAACTCAAAGAGATCAGTTACGTCCATGCGGAGGGGTATCCGGCGGGGGAGATGAAACACGGGCCCATCGCCCTCATCGACAACGCCATGGCCACCGTGGCATTGGCGCCAAAGGACTCCCTTTACGACAAGGTGGTGAACAACGTGAAAGAGGTCAAGGCCCGGGACGGCCAAGTCCTTGCCGTCCTAACCGTGGGAGACACCGAGTTGGCGGCCGAGGTGGACCACGTGCTGTACATCCCGGAAGCCCCAGAGCACTTGATCCCTCTGCTCACCACCGTGCCGCTGCAACTCCTGGCCTACCACATCGCCCTGTTGCGGGACCGGGACGTGGACCAACCCCGGAACCTGGCCAAGTCCGTCACCGTCGAATAGGGCCTCACCCATCCCAGTTTCCACTCCTGAATGCCTGATCGCTGGGCGTACGGGCACTAATTCGACGCCTACCCTACCGATTCCGGCGCCGATTCAGTGCGCCTGCGGCGTTGGCGTTATGGTTTGGTCGGATTCCAGCAACATCCACTGATTAGAGGATTGCAGTTATGTCCCGATGGTGCAATCATGGTATCAATGGTGGTATTAATGATGGGCCCGTAATATTGCCCGGAATTTTCCATCTATTTCGACGCACGGATAAGGACACACATCACAGATGTTTTCCAGGCTTGATCACCCGCCGGTTTCCTACGAGGACTACCGCCCATTGCTGGACCCCAAGCTGGCCGACGATCTGGCCGCCGTCGCGGGAGAGATGGGCCAACTACGGGTGCTGCATCTAAACAGCACCGCCACCGGCGGCGGGGTCGCTGAGATACTGCAATCCATGGTGCCCTTGGGTAACTCTCTGGGCATCGAGACCGAACGGATAGTCGTCAACCCAGATGCGGTGGAATTCTTCCGGGTAACCAAGAAGATCCACAACATGCTCCAAGGCGCCGAGGGCGCGCTCTCTCCAGAGGAGTTGAACATCTATTTCAGCTGCCTCCAGAAGGTGGCCGGCGACATGCGCGCCAAGGGCCTTTCGGCCGACGTCTGGTTCGTGCACGACCCGCAGTTACTGCCGTTGGCCAGGTTGTTGCCCAAGAAAGAGGGTGAGACTTGGATCTGGGTCTGCCACATCGACCTCACGACGCCCAACAGCTCGGTGCTGGACGCCCTGATGCCGCTGATCGAGGACTATGACCAAGTGATCTTTTCACAGGCCGCCTACGTGCCCGAGGGCCTGGGAAACAAGGTCCCGGTGCTCATCGCACCTCCGGCCATCGACCCGCTTTCGGTCAAGAACACCCCCATGGACCTGCCCCAAGCCCGGAAAGTGGTCCGCGCCATGGGCATCGACACGGACCGCCCGCTGATCACCCAGGTCTCGCGTTTCGACTTGTGGAAAGACCCTTGGGGCGTCATCGAAGCCTTCCGCATCGCCAGGGAGTCGGTGCCGGGCCTGCAATTGGCTCTCTTGGGTCTGAGCCAAGCCGCCGACGACCCCGAGGCGTTGGACGTCCTAAAGACCGTGGCCGAACTCGCCGGCGGGGACCCGGACATCCACATGTACTTCGACCCCAGCGAGATGCCGGTCTCGGTGGATGAGGTGGTCAACGCCATCCAGGTGGCCTCCCAGGTGCTGATCCAGAAGTCCACCAGGGAAGGTTTCGGCCTCACCGTCACCGAGGGCATGTGGAAGGGCAAGCCGGTCATCGGCGGCGATGCCGGCGGCATCCGCGTCCAGATAAACGACGGTGTCAGCGGATTCCTGGTGTCATCACCTGAGCAGTGCGCCCAGAGATTGGTGGAGCTGCTTCAAGACGAGGCCCTCAGTGCCCGCATCGGCGAAGCAGCCAAAGAGAGCGTGCGCCGGCTGTTCCTTCTGCCCCGGTTGGCCTTGGACTATCTAACCATTGCCAGGGTCCACGTGAACGGCGGGATACCGGCGGTCAGCGGAGACTAGGCCTCCGCTCCCCATCAACCGTCCCCCCTGACCGGCCGCTCTCCATTCCCATTTCGGCGGCGCTGCCTCAATAATGATAATAATGGCCCGTGGCCCCGATGGAACCGGGGCTCCATGTACGTCTCCCTCTGTCACCCCGAGTGTAGCGAGGGGTTTCATTGTTCTCGATCAGTGCCGGCATGTTAGCAACGAGATTCTTGTATCTTGACACAAGGATTAATCGCTGGCAAAAAG
>CAYMZL010000169.1:0-2000 GCA_964394825.1 uncultured Dehalococcoidia bacterium
CGAAGCGTACTACAGTGCTCGGCTCCTCCCTCTCCCGCGCAAAGTGGGAACGGGGCAGTTCTCATACTGAACTCTTCACCAGTGCAGCCGCCACAGATGGCCGAGAGGCCGCCCCACAAGTTGGTCGAGCTGCACGTTAGGCAGGGGTGAATGTTAAAGTTCACGCCGGACTTCTTGACCGCGTCACATGAGCTGTCGAATGGCGCGCTTTCAAGCAGATCCCAGTAGACGCTCAATAGCTTGCTGTCATCAATCGTCACGCCTGGGATGGGACCCGACATGAGTATCATCACAGGGCTCCAAGCCCCGTTCGCCGGCACCGTAATAGTATGGCAGCCGAAGTGGAAGCTTGGAGGGCGATTCACGTTGCCATTCCTCGTGCAGGTCCACTTTCCGCCCTTTAGCTCTACATCGTAATTGGGCACTGATATTTTTGGCAGCGTCGTCTGAATCATGGCGCAGAAGACAAATGAATAGGCTCCGCCTCCACCCGCTCTGTCTTTGACGCGAAGGTGCATATTTACCTTGCCCGTCTTTGGGTTAGCTTTCGCGACGATTTCGTAATCCACTTCCCGGCCTCCTGGTCCAGGAACTTCCGCGTGGCCGTCCACGGTGGGCGACTTCGCGTAAGCGGTCTGAGGGAGAAGGCCGAGAAGAATCGAACCAGTGAATATGATGGCGAGTGCGAGCAAGACCGGTAAGCCGGGTCGATGATGGCGGGTTGCTTTGGTCCAGGCAGATTTATATGGAAATTTTATGATTGTGGTCATCGTCAACTCCGAATACCTTACCGAAATGAAAAACTCGGATTGATTTAACCACATCATCCAACGATATGTTCAACTCTTACTATCCCGCTCTTACTATTCCGCGCGCTGTCGCCGGAGTGAACCAGTCTTCGCCCCTTATGACTGTCCTAAATACCGGTGCTCCGTCATTGGATCATCGCAGGAAAGATTGGGTCCGTGGGGGTGTTGTACTGAGCCTGGCCATGTGGTTCAGGCGAGACGAGCCCCAAGGGGCCCAGGCTCAGGGAAAAAGGATCGATCTAAGAAATCCATGTTTGAACCGGTTTGTAGACGTTTATTAGATGTTGCAATAGCGAAATAAACGGGCCGGCCCGGGGCGCTGTTCCGGCGGTCCAATGGTGTGACCAAAATGTTGTACCGATTCAAGGGATGCGGAAAATGCGGCGGCGACCTGCTGTTTGACTGCGACGAATGGAGCTGCTGCCAATGCGGCCGAATCTACTATCCCCAACGGTCTCCCACGGAACCGCTGCTAGGGCCGATGAAGGCCCAACATCCGCTTTCCACCGGCGTACCGCCCGGTGAGGCAGCCCCATACCGCAAACGACGTAAGGCCCGCCGCATCAACGCGGTGATCGCCGCCAAGACGCGAAGCGATGAAAAGTGGAGTAGCACGAACCAACAGGTGATTGGCTACCTGAACGAAGGCAAAAGCGTACGGGATATCTCTGAGATCCTTGGACGCGACCCCCGCCAGATCCGGGGAATCCGGGAACGGCTCTACGACCTGCGCGCCACGGCGCTGGACCCGGTGGCCATCGGCTGAGACAACCAGGTAAACATCCCACCTCATCTCCATTCGATGTGGCGGGTCGATGTGACAGGGCCGTCGATGGTGATTCCCAGACAACAAGATTTCTGGCTTCGACCAACGCCGCCCCGCCGGGCCGCCCGGCATTGGCTCTAAAGTCCTAGCCGCCCATCAACGGCCGCCACTCGCCGGAAAAAATTCCAGCTTCGGACCTGGTAAGTGAAGTCTTGGCCGGATACGATCGGCCTCCTGGAAGACCACTCGGCCGGTTGTACCAGCAGGTGCGCGGTCTCCTTCTGAAGGACCGCGTTTGCTGAAAGCCGGATGACGTGCCCAATCGTCTCTTTTTCCAAGTACCCGTACACCTCCGGCTTGCCAAAGGCAGCATCACCCCGGAACAATAACCGCCGTCCCTTCTTCTGGTATCTTTTCACCATGGG
>CAYMZL010000169.1:2100-3285 GCA_964394825.1 uncultured Dehalococcoidia bacterium
CATGTTGAACCAGGCGCCGCTGGTGCGTAAGGTCAGGGGCGCCTATTACGGTTGGTGGGTACTGGCTTCCACCTTCGTCTTGGGAACGTTGTCCGGCGGAATATTTGGCAACAGCAGCGGAATATTTTTCGGACCCATACAACGTGATCTGGGGTTGAATAGCGCCCAAACCTCGTTGATCTTCAGCTTGGCCAGGGCCGAAGGCAGTATTGCCGGGCCCATCGTCGGCCGGTTGGTGGACCGGTTCGGTTCACGCCCAATGATCGTTTTTGGGGGATTGCTGGCAAGTGGCGGCTTTATCGCCCTCCATTGGGTGCACAGCTACGTGCTGTTCGTGGTGATCTTTGTCGGGGTGGTGGGCGTCGGGAAGAGCTCCGGTTTGGGTCAGGTGTTGATCAGCGCGGTCAACCGGTGGTTCATCCGCCGCCGGTCGCTGGCCATGTCCATATGCATCACCGGGTTTTCCTCTGGCGGGGCGGCTATCTTGCCGCTGATCACACTCGGCGTCAGCACCATCGGCTGGCGTGATGTCATGCTCTACTCCGGGATATTCATGGGGATCATCGTCATCCCGCTGGCCTCTTTGGTGCGGCACTCGCCGGAGCGCATGGGGATCGGGGCCGACCTGCCATTTCCCCAGGAAGGGAGATCAGGCCCACCGCAGCCGGTCATCGTCGACTTCACCGTGCGGCAGGCGCTGCGGACCCGTTCCTACTGGATACTGTTCACCGGTTCCGTGCTTAGGATCAGTCTCTGGGGCACCATATCCCTCCACTCGGTGGAGATGTTCGTGTGGAAGGGCATGTCCCCTGAAATGGCCGGCTTGATGTTCTCGCTGATGTTTTTACTATCCATACCGTTACGCTTGGTGGTGGGATTTTTAGGGGACCGGTTCCCGCTACCACCCATGATGTTCGGCGGCATGGTGTCCGCGGCCCTGGCGGTCTTGGCCATGCTGCTCCTGGATGGAAATATCGCTGTTTACCTGTTTGTGGCCTTGATGGCGATAGAGCAGGGGAGCAGCACCCTCAACTGGGTGGCGTTGGGCAATTACTTCGGGCGGACCAGCTTCGGGACTTTGATGGGCCTCATCAGCGTGGCGTTCAACATTGGCATGATGATCACGCCCATCTATGCGGGCCTAGTATTCGACCGTACCGGCAGCTATACGGTGGTGTTAATCAC
>CAYMZL010000169.1:3385-5700 GCA_964394825.1 uncultured Dehalococcoidia bacterium
ACCACGGTGGGCACGAAGTCGATGATGGTCTGCACCGTCTCTTCCTCGATCTCCAGGGGGTTCATGGAGTCCTGCATCCACGGCTCGCCATCGGCGCTCAACACTTCGAACCCGGCCTCTGCAAGGAGGGGCTTCAGACGGTGGCGCAGGTGGAAATGCCGGTAAGGCCCGGCGATGCTGAGACGCTTGGAACCCATGAACTTGAAGGCCTCGATGCAGGCCCCCACGGCAGTGATGGACTCGACCCCGCTGGCCTGCTGCATCTCCTCCGCCATCTCCCGGTCGAACTGGAGGTAGCCTTTGTGATAGGTGCCCGAGGTGCAGGCGTAGACCAGGATGTCGGGTTTGATGTTTGAGAGGGAGCGGGCGCCCCGGCTGACATCTTCGTTCATCTTGTCGGCGTCGAAGCCGAACAGGGCGGTGTCCACGGTGGCCGCTTCTTCGCTGGAGATGCCGATGCGGTGGCCGGTGTCTTGATCGGTGTCTTGATCGGTGTCTTCCCCGGTGTTTTTCTGGGCGCCGGGCTGGGCGCCCCAATCGCCGTTGAACATCCGCTCAAAGTGAACGGTTATCTCCGGGGGCAGGACACGGTAGAAGTCGGGCTCAACCACTGGGTTGGTGGCGGGCACCAACGCGCCGATGCGCTTAGTTGCGGCCATGTTTAACCACCCCTTGAGGGCTATTGTCATAAAAATGGAAACGTCCCAGTGGGACCGGGACTTAGTCGGCGGCGCCGGCGGTCTTGGCGGGTGCGGCCTCAACAAGTTCGTAGAGGGTGGTCCGGGCGCGGATCTGCTCGTCCCAACCCCGGAACCGCAGGTCGATCATCAAGCCGTCCGGTCCCTTGTACTTCCGGTTGACCTTGCTGCTGCCGGGACACTCGGTGCCACCATGGTCCTCCACGGTGGCGACGGCTTCGTCCAGGTCGTCGACGTAGAAGCCGATGTGGTGGATGCCCTTTACCGTGGAGGGGCCTTCGCCCAGGTTTGGGGCTTCATCGGAACCCATCTTCAATATGGCGAAATAGATGTAGCCGTCGGTGAGCCACACTCCATCATCGCCGGTGTCGGCGGGCGTGCGGCGCAGTTCGTCCAGACCGAATACGCTCTTATACCACTCGGCGGTCGCGGCCGGGTCCTCGGTGTGCAGCGCTATGTGCTTGATCCGGTTGGCCATGGCTCCTCCTGCCTCTGTCGAATAAAGAAGGCGGACGGGAAACCGGTCGTCCGGCATTCCCGCCCGCCAATTGTACAACGCGTGGCTGCGTTGGGCCATTCGGCACGCCGGTCAGTTTTCCACAGGCGGTTTCAGGAAGGTTTTTAGAACACCTAGGGAGTAGCCGACCCCGAAACTGACGCCGCCGCCCAGTATCAAACCCCAGACCGCGCTGGCCAGCGAAAGGGGGTTGATCCCGGCCTGTTGCATCAGAACGGCCAGCCCCAGCCCGGTGACGGCTCCGATCAAAGTGCTGAAGATGGAGCGTTTCCAGGCGGGGACCGGGACCCAGCGGCGCCATCCTCGGGGCCTGCGCCGGGCTACCTGGACCTTGGCGTCCAGCTTGGCGCTTAGACCGTTGGCCGCCAGGGGTGCGCTGGCCAGGGCTCCAACACCGGCAACCGCCGAGACGCCGGTGGCCGCGAAGGCCGCCGTGCCGCCGAAGCCCGTGATGTTCACCTTGAAGGGTATGGTGCAGAGTTCGACGGACCCGCTGCGCAGGGTGCCTTCGACCTCGTAGATACCCCTGGCATAGGATGAGAAGTCCGCCACGTTTACCGTGGTCACCCCCGAGGAGAACCTGAGGTCCTTGCCCGCAAGCTCCGTTCCCAACCCCTGGACTCCCCAGCGCAGCGAAACGCCGGCCGGCAGGTCGATGCCGCGGATGGTGAGGACGGCGCCGGGCTCGATCTCCAGGGTTTCATCAGCCTGGGAGGGCAGGGTGAAAGACGACGGCTGGCCGCCCTCGATGATGATCTGAGGGCCGCCGCAATCGATGTTGTGCGGGCCGTCATGGGCGTATGCCTGGGGCGCCATCAGCCACAGAACGGCAATCAACAACAGCGTCGCCATGGCAAATCGAGCGCCGGCTCTTTTCGTGTTCAAAGCTGGTCTCGGTGGAGTTCCTCGGTTAAGTAGGCTGGCTTTGGATCTCGACCCACCGGGTCATTTGAGCAATGCGGGAACTGGGACCAGTTTCTGGTGAACCGGGTCGACGGCTAGACTGAGATGCTCGAGGGCCGTCGCCCCCAGCAAAGGACTGATACCTTCGGGTCCGAACACCACCAATACGATGGTTTGGTCATCACCCAACCGCATGC
>CAYMZL010000170.1:0-5641 GCA_964394825.1 uncultured Dehalococcoidia bacterium
GACGAGGACCCATCCGACCAAGCTGAGTCGGTGGGACTCACTCCAGATTTCACGCCTGAAGATGGTCCGGGCGACGAGTAATTTTCCCGGCGGCGCGTCTATTTTGGGCAGCCGGGCCGCCGGTGGTTAGGACGCAAGGGCATTGGGTTTAAGCGACGAACTTCGGGCCGGCGTTGGGACCATCTGGGAGAAGGTGGTCACCCACCCCTTCGTCACCGAGATGGCCGACGGCTCCCTGGACCGGACGACCTTCAACATCTATTTCGACCAGGACTACCTGTTCCTGCGGGACTGGGCCATATTGCTCAGTCTGGCCACCGCCAAAGCCCCCGATTTCGACGCCGCCCGCGAGTTGGTCGGGTTCTTGCACCTGGGACTTGGCGGCGAAGAAGGCCTGTTTCAAGAGGCCTTTCGGGAGCGGGGCCTCTCTCGTGAAGCGGTGAGCGAGATCCAGTACCTGCCCACCACCCAGAACTACAGCGGCTACCTGCGTACCCTGGCCTACGAGGGCACGTTCACCGAAGTCGTCGCCACATTGCTGGCGGTGGAGTGGCCCTACCTGGACTGGGCCCAGCGCGCCGAGCAGGCGGGCAAGAAACCGGGCGACCGCTACTACCAGACCTGGATCGACATCCACGCCAGTCCCGGCATGTCCGGGTTCGTGTCCTGGCTGCGCAGCGTGGTGGACGGTTGCGCTCCCACCCCGGACCAGCGGGATAAGCTGCAAGGGATATTCCAGAATGTGCTCCGCTACGAGTACCAGTTCTTCGACATGGCCTACCGGGGGGAAAAGTGGCCGGAGTGAGACAGGTCCCCACGGCCATGACCATCGCCGGCTCCGATTCTGGCGCCGGGGCGGGGATCCAGGCCGACCTCAAGACCTTTGCCGCCTTGGGCGTCTACGGGACGTCGGTGCTGACGGCAGTCACCGCCCAAAACACCGTGGCGGTGACTGCCGTGCATGAGGTCCCGACGGACGTGATTGCGGCCCAGATCGACGCCGTGGCGACCGACATCGGCGTGGACGCCGTGAAGACCGGCATGCTGTCCAGCAGCGCCATCATCGAATGCGTCGCCGATTCACTGGAGAAACATTCCGGGATCTCCGGCATGCACCGGTTGGTGGTGGACCCGGTGATGGTCGCCAAGAGCGGCGATTCCCTTCTGCGGGACGATGCGGTCGGAACGCTGCGAGACCGGTTGCTGCCCCTGGCCGCGGTGGTTACCCCCAACATCCCGGAGGCCGAGACCCTGACGGGCCTGTCCATCGCCACCGATGACGACGTCCGGATGGCCGCCCGGGCCATCGTCGGGATGGGGGCCGCGTCAGTCGTGGTCAAGGGAGGGCACCGGGAGGGCCCGGCAACCGATCTGTACTATGATGGCACTAACTTCCGGGAGTTCACGTCGCCCCGGATCGAAACCGCCAACACCCACGGCACCGGCTGCACCTTCGCCTCGGCGGTGGCCGCCGGGCTGGCCAAGGGAATGGAAACCGAAGACGCCGTGGGCCTAGCTAAAGAGTTTGTCACCGAGGCCATCCGCAGGTCATTTCCCATCGGGCAGGGGCACGGGCCCCTTAACCATTTCTACAAACTCTGGCCGGAAAAGCCGTAACGGGAGCGAAGATCGAATGACCACACCGGCCAACACATTCCGTTGTCCCATCGAGATCGGGCCCAGGGACGGCTCCCGCTTCCAGCGGGTGATTGTCCTTGCCGGCTCGGAAAACATCTATTCGGTGCTCCCATCCGCCCTGCTGGAGATGCTGGGCGTGACCGCCCAATGGGAGTCCCGGTTCACCCTGCCCGGCGGCGGCTGGGAGATGCTGCCCATGGCCGAGGTGCGCATGCGCATCGACGATCAGGAGCGCACCACCATCTGCGTCTACGGCAAGGCCGACGGGGAGCCCACGCTGGGACGGCACACCCTGACCGCCTTCGGCCTGGCCGCCGACCACGAGGAGCAGAAGCTGGTCCAGGCCGATATGTTCTTGAGCTAGGAGCTCGCGCCCGTTCCATACCAAGAGTTCCGGCACCTACCAGACGTGTCTGGCCGCCACCCCCTGCGGTATAATGTCCGATTAGTGAGACAACCGGTTGCCCACCGCCGGTCCCAACGAATCCCTTTCCAAAGGAACGCCCATCTGAATGTTTAAGTCCGTATCCAACCGCGTCAGTTTTCCGGAGTTGGACGCCAACATCCTTCGGCAATGGCAGGAGAAGGACGTATTCCGCCGCACCGAGTCGGAACGCCAAGATGCCCCGCTGTTCATGATGTACGAGGGCCCACCCACGGCCAACGGCAGCCCGGGCATCCATCACGTTCTCGCCCGGGTCTTCAAGGACGTCATCTGCCGCTACCGCACCATGAAGGGCTACCGGGTCAAGCGCAAGGGCGGCTGGGACACCCACGGCCTGCCCGTGGAGCTGGAGGTCGAGAAAGAGCTGGGCCTGAAGAGCAAAAAGGAGATCGAAGAATACGGCATCGAGGAGTTCAACAAGAAATGCCGGGAGAGCGTCTTCCGCTACGTGAAAGAGTGGGAGACCATGACCGACCGCATCGGCTACTGGGTGGACATGGACGACCCCTACGTCAC
This sequence comes from uncultured Dehalococcoidia bacterium, assembly GCA_964394825.1. Lineage (GTDB taxonomy): Bacteria > Chloroflexota > Dehalococcoidia > Lucifugimonadales > UBA3495 > UBA9611. Next base: position 2,600 of record CAYMZL010000170.1, read on the forward strand.
CCTGGACAACGACTACATCGAGTCCGGCTGGTGGATGCTGAAAACCCTGTGGGACCGGGACCTGCTCTACCAGACCATGCGGGGCACTCCCCACTGTCCCCGCTGCGTGACCAGCCTCAGTTCCCACGAAGTCGCCTTGGGCTACCGGGAGAACACGCCGGATCCGTCGGTCTTCATCAAGTTCAAGGTGGACCCGGCGGCGTCTTCGGACATGGCCGACGTCCTAGAGAAGCTGGGCGTCGATAAATTCGAGGTGTTCCTGCTGGCCTGGACCACCACGCCATGGACCCTGCCCGGCAACACGGCTCTGGCGGTGGACGAAAACGCCGACTACAGCATCGTTGAACTGGAAGATGCCGGCGGCCGCCACCGTTTGGTGCTGGCCCAAGCGCTGGTCTCGGCCAACATCCATCAGGAACACGACATCGTCGCCTCGATCAAGGGCTCCGACCTGGTGGGCCTGGGCTACACACCCCTCTATGATCCAAACGAGTTTGGTTCCCCGGTGCGCCGGTTCGTGCGCCGGCCCGGCCCCGGCGGAATGGTCACCGAGCTTGAAGACGGCGGAGAGTTCGCGCCCAAAGTCATCGCCGCCGGGTTCGTCTCCCTGGACGACGGCACCGGAATCGTCCACATCGCCCCCGCTTTTGGAGACGACGACCTAGGCGTGGGCCGGGAGAACCAGCTTTCCTTCGTTCAACCCGTCGATCTTCAGGGAATAATCACCGGCAGCTACCCCTTCGCCGGCAAATTCGTGAAGGACGCCGACGAAGGGATAATGGAGGACCTTAAGGACCGGGGCCTGCTCTTCCACCGGGACATCTACCGCCACACCTACCCATTCTGCTGGCGCTGCGACACGCCCCTGCTCTACTACGCCAAGAACTCCTGGTACATCCGGACCTCGGCGCTGAAAGACCAGTTGGTCGGCGGCAACGACACCATCAATTGGTACCCCGAGTACATCAAGGACGGGCGATTCGGCGAGTGGCTGCGGAACAACGTGGACTGGGCCATCTCCCGGGAGCGTTACTGGGGCACGCCCATGCCCATCTGGCAGTGCGAAGAATGCAACCACACGGTCTGCGTCGGCGGTGTGGACGAGCTTAGGGGCTTGGCCGGGACCAACGGCAGCCTAAACGCCGACGGCCTGGACCTGCACCGGCCCTACGTGGATAACATCGTCCTGACCTGCACCGAAGAAGGCTGCGGCGGCGAGATGCGGCGCATCCCCGAGGTCATAGACGCCTGGTTCGACTCGGGCGCCATGCCCTTCGCCCAGTGGCACTACCCCTTCGACAACGACACCATCGACCAGGACGGCCGGTTCCCCGCCGACTACATCTGCGAGGCGGTGGACCAGACCCGCGGCTGGTTCTACAGCCTCCACGCCCTGGCCACCCTGCTCAAGGGCCAACCGGCATACAAAAATGTCATCTGCCTTGGACTGATACTGGACGAGAAAGGCCGCAAGATGAGCAAGCGGGTGGGCAACGTGGTCGAGCCCCTGGCGGTGCTGGACGAGCACGGCGCCGACGCCCTGCGTTGGTACCTGTTCACCGCGTCTCATCCGGGAGAGTCCAGAAGGTTCTCGGCCAAGTTGGTCAGCGAGACCCTCAGAAGGGTGATGCTCACGCTGTGGAACGTCTATTCCTTCTTCATCGGCTACGCGGAGATCGACAAGTTCGACCCCGCCCAAAGGCCGGAGGATTGGAAGCCGGAGAACGAGCTTGACCGCTGGGTGCTGTCCGAACTGAACACCCTAATCTCCCAGGTCGACGGGTACATGAATGGTTACGACCCAACCAACGCCGGGCGGCGCATCCAAGAGTTCATCGACCAGTTGTCCAACTGGTACGTGCGCCGCAGCCGACGCCGTTTCTGGAGGAGCGAGGGCGACGCCGACAAGCTGTCGGGTTACATCACCCTGCACACCTGTCTGGTAACGGTCGCCAAGCTGATGGCCCCCTTGGCCCCCTTCGTTTCCGAGGAGCTGTACCAGAACCTGGTCTGCTCGGTGGACCCCAACGCCCCCGACAGCGTCCACCTTTCCCAATACCCGGCGCCCGACCAGTCGCTGGTGGACGAGCCATTGATGGAAGCCACCCGGCTGGCCATGCGGGTGGCCAGCATGGGCCGTGCCGCCCGCTCCAAGGCGGGACTGAAGGTGCGCCAACCCCTGGCCAACGTCTTGGTGAAGGTCCGCGTCCCCGCCGAGGAAGGGTACATCGGCCAGGTGCGTCCCCAGGTCCTGGAAGAACTGAACATCAAGAACATCCAGGTTATCGAGGACGACGCTCCGCTGATGCGGCGGGCATTGGAGCAGGCCGGTGGCCAGACAGAGACCATCGTCTCGGTGGACAACTATACCGTCTCCCTGGAGGGCGGCTACATGGTGGCCGTGGACGGCGCCATCACCCCTGAGTTGGCCGAAGAAGGCCTGGCCCGGGAGGTGGTCCACCGCATCCAGGGCCTGCGCCGGACGGCCAAATTCGATGTCACCGACCGAATCGTGACCTACTACCAGGGACCATCAGAATTCGTGGATGTGATGCAGGGAGCCTTCTCGGACTACATCCGCGACGAGACCCTCAGCACCCAGCTCGTTGACGGCGCGCCGGACTCCGAGGCCGCCACCGAGACCGCCAAGGTGGAAGGCATGGAAATCATACTGGGCGTTCAGCGAGTGTGAGCCCAGACCTCGCAGCACCCGAACAACACCGCTCGTCCTGAGCTTGTCGAAGGGCCCGCTTCAGCCATGTCCCCGGTGAAAAACACTGTCCCAAGGCCGTGGTTCGACAGGCTCACCATGAGCGGTCTGATGTGGCTGTGGCCTGTGAGTCCGGGAAATCGTCGATGCGTGTAGCGGCGGGTTTGAAACCCGCCCGTACGTCTATGCGATGATGTTCCATGGGGAGGCGCAACTTCCCCTACCCGCTCGTCCTGAGGTTGTCGAAGGGACCCATCAGCCCATGTACGGAAGTATCCGGTCCCCGATCAGGTCTATCGTTTTCATGATCTCAGCGTGGGGCGGCCCTCCCG
>CAYMZL010000171.1:0-3490 GCA_964394825.1 uncultured Dehalococcoidia bacterium
GGATGCTTGGCATTTTTCTTCTGTTGTAATCCGAAAATCCAGTCTAGCACTATATTTCAACAATACTTCTGGAGCGGTTCAGCCGCCGCTCGCTTGGCTAACCTCGATCATGGACTCCATGCGGTCCCTGGCCGCGCCGCTGTCGATGGCCTGGGCGGCCATTTGCACGCCGTCTCGGATGTTGGAGACCAGGTCCCCAACCAGCAGCACGCCGGCGCTGTTCAGCAGCACGTAATCGCGCACGGGGCCGCCTTCGCCGCGCAACAGCGCCCGCATGGTCTTGGCGTTGGCCGCCTTGTCGCCGCCCCGCACCGCTTCGATGGGGGTTACCGGCAGCCCGGTGTCAGCCACCGACAGCGTCCAATTGCTGATCTTGCCATTGGCGACTTCCCAGACCGAGGTATTACCCGATAGGGTCATCTCGTCCAGACCACCGTCACCGTGGACGATGATGGAATGGTGGGTGTCCAGCAGGCCCAAAACTGCCGCCATCTTTTCGCCCAGTTCCGGGAAGGCCACGCCCACCAGCTCCGACTGCGCCCCCGCCGGGTTGGTCAACGGCCCCAGGATATTGAACACGGTGCGGATGCCGATCTCCCGGCGCACCGGGGCGGCGTGGCGCATGGAGGGATGGTACGTCTGGGCGAACATGAACCCGATGCCGCTTTCTTTGATGCAGCGCTCCACGCCCTCGGGCGGAAGGTCGATGCGCACGCCCAGTTCTTCCAGCACGTCGGCGCTGCCGCAGGCGCCCGAGGCGGCCCGGTTGCCGTGTTTCGCCACTTTCAATCCGGCCCCGGCCGCGACGAAGGCCGCCGCGGTGGAGATGTTGAAGGTGTTCAGGCCGTCGCCGCCGGTGCCCACCGAGTCGACCAACATGCCGTCCACGTTGACCCGAAGTGAGAACTCGCGCATGACCGTAGCCATGCCGGCGATCTCCTCGGTGGACTCACCCTTGAGACGGAGCGCGGTCAAGAACGACCCCAACTGCGCCGGGGTGGTCTCGCCCGACATGATCTGCCGCATGACCGACGCCGCGCCGTCCATGGATAGAGAATCGCCCGACACTACGAGGTCTATCGCTTCCCGGATATCCAATCGAAACCTCCCGTTCTGATGTTAGGCCCGCGGCTCACTTCATCTTTGGTAGGTGCCGGTGTGGAGGCTGTCCGCAAGTATGTGCCCGGCAAGGGCGTCCAGCAAGTCCTGCTTATCGGCGCTGGAATCCAGCCCCAGCATGCGGTCCAAGGCGTAGACCGTGAACCGGTAGTGATGGGCGTAACCTGGAGGAGGGCACGGCCCGATGTATCCGGTGTTGCCGGTGCTATTCCGCCCGTGGACCCCGCCGCCATCCAACTCGGCCGCACTGGGCACGTTTTCAGGGAGGCCTCGGAGGTCCGGCGGTAGATTGAACAGGACCCAATGGTCGTAAACGCCCCGGGGTGCGTCCGGGTCGTCCATGACCACGGCGAAGGAATCGGTGCCCACCGGCACGCCGCTCCAGGCGATCTCGGGCGAGACGTTTGCGCCCTCGCAGGAATACCGCACCGGTACCGGAGCGCCGTCCTCAAACGCGCCGATGGCGATCTGGAAATCCGTCGCGGGAGGAGGCTCCGGAGGCGGGTTGCCGCGGGTCTCCTCGTTGTCGCCGCCGCACGCCGCCAGCAAAAGAACGCAGAGTCCCGCCAAACCGAAAGCTGCCTTCCTGAGGCAGGGTTTATGCATCAGCCAACGTCATCCAAACATCCCGAATATAGCGTTCGCCGCCAAAGGTGAAGGAACAAATCAAGACCCGTTTCCATTATTTTCGCCGGGTCTCAGCTTGGTCTAGGTTTGAACCCCGATTGATTTGGACGAACCACCTTTATGTGTCGGGGTGTGATTCCTCAAGAGGCATCGCACCGTGATGGATCAGCAAGATTTCAACGCGGTCTTGGTCCAGCATTGCGCGGTAGATGATCCGGTAACTTTGGGCTATCAACTCTCGGACATCCTCGCTATCCCACTCGGAAACTACCCGGCCAGACCTCGGAAAATCCACCAATCTCGTGGTGGCCTGATACAAACGTCGATTGACCAAACGAGCATATTCCGGTGCATCCCTTGCCATAAACAGGTAAATGGCCTGTAAATCATTCAGTGCGCGCTCGGTCCAGACTACTTCAGCCACTGTTCCATGCGCCGCCTCGCCTCTTCTTGAGAAACAACCTGCCCACGGTCCGCCTGCTCGATGCCCTGCTCGATTTTGTAAAGAACGTAAAGCCGTTCCATGGCTGATTCAACCGTGGCGTCGTCGGGCAAGTCCTGAATCGCCTTAAGAATTTGACCCTTAACGCTTTGACTACTCATGTGCCGGCCCTCCGTTGGCAATTTCTCGCAATCACTTCAAGATGTTCCTTTGTGCAATTTTAACTCTTGGCCGCCGCCGCCGCACTCACCCGATTCAGAAAGTTCTGCAGCAGGTGTTTGCCGTCGGGGGTCAGGATGGACTCGGGGTGGAACTGAACGCCCTCCACGGGATGTTCTTTGTGCCGCAGCCCCATGATCAGTCCGTCGCCGGTCGCGGCGGTGACCTCCAGGGTGTCGGGGACGGTCTCCGGATAGACCACCAACGAATGGTAGCGGATGGCCTCGAAGGGGTTGGGCAGCCCGGCCAGCACGCCGGCCCCGTTGTGGTGGACCATGGAGGTCTTGCCGTGGCGTATCTCGCCGGCCCGGTCCACCTTGGCGCCGTAGACGTAGCCGATGCACTGATGGCCTAGGCACACCCCCAGGGTGGGCGTGTTGGGGCCGAAGTGGCGTATCACGTCGTTGGAGATCCCCGCCTCCAGGGGTGTGGAGGGCCCCGGAGAGATGATTATTCCCTCCGGCGACATGTCCTCTATCTCTTCCAGGGATATCTTGTCGTTGCGGGCCACCTCCACCTCGGCGCCCAACTCGGACAAGTATTGGTACAGGTTATAGGTGAAGCTATCGTAGTTGTCGATCATCAACAGCATGGTTGTTACCTCGATCGCGTTTGGCTGGAACTAGAAGGTCTCCACGAACTCCAGCCAGTTGCCGTCGGGGTCTTGGGCATAAGCCACCTTGCGTGCAAGCTTCCCGTTTTCATCGAACATCGACGCCGGTGGGTTGTTGTACCTGATGCCCTTCTGCGAAGTCTCCTGGTAGAACTTGTCCAGGTCTTCGACGAAGAAGGCCAGGTGCGAAGCGCCCAGGTCGTTGCGGTTGAGGTTGTTCTCTCCGCTGGCCGAGGACAGGTATTGGATCAGCTCAAGCTGGTGACCTTCGCCCATGTCCACGAACCCGCCCTTGATGTGGGCGCCCGGAAAAGCCAATACCTGTTCGATGAACTCGCCCTGTCGCTCCATGCGGGCAGCGATACGCATGCCCAGGACCTCGGAGTAGAACTTCACCGATTTCTCAATGTCCTTGACTACGAACCCTGTGTGGAAAAACGACTTCAACATCTTCTTATCTCCTGTTTGTG
>CAYMZL010000171.1:3590-5622 GCA_964394825.1 uncultured Dehalococcoidia bacterium
CCCTCGGCCAGATCGATGGCGCGCATCAGGGCGCCGGCCTTGTGGCGGGTCTCTTGGTACTCGTCCTCGCCGACGCTGTCGGCCACGATCCCGCCGCCCGCCTGAACGTACATCACGCCGTCCTTGTAGACCCCCGTGCGGAGCACCAAGGCGGTGTCCATGTCACCCGAGTAGCTGAAGTAACCCACGGCGCCGCCGTAGGGGCCCCGTTTCTCGCCCTCCACCTCGGCGATTATCTCCATGGCGCGGATCTTGGGCGCGCCGGACACGGTGCCCGCCGGAAAGCAGGACCGCAGGGCGTCGTAGGCCGTCAATTCGGGCCGGAGGTCGCCCTCCACATGAGAGACCAGGTGCATCACGTGGGAGAACTTCTCCACGTCCATGAGCTGCGTCACCGACACGGTGCCGGGCCGGCTGACCCGGCCGATGTCGTTTCGGCCCAGGTCGACCAGCATGATGTGCTCGGCGCGCTGTTTCTCGCTGCCCTTCAACTCCGCTTCGTTGGCGTCGTCCTCGCCCGGTGTCGCGCCCCTGGGCCTGGTCCCGGCGATGGGGTGGGTGGCGGCCCTGCCGCCGTGGACGGTGACCACCGTCTCGATGGCCGCGCCCACGATCTGAAAATCGTCCAGGTTCAGGTAATACATGTAGGGCGACGGGTTGATGCTGCGGAGAGTCCGGTAGATCTGGAACGGGTGGGCCTCCGTGCGGCGCGAGAAGCGCTGGGAATTGACCACCTGGATCACATCGCCCGCGTAGACGTACTCGATGCACTTGTCGATTATCTTGGTGTATTGTTCCGGCGTGAAATTGGACTCAATGTTTCCGGACACCAACTTCTTAGTCCCGTTGGATCGCAACTCCGGCGGCAGGTCCAGAGGCTGAGACAGCCGGCGGACCATCTCGTCGATCTTCGCCGTGGCCTCGGCGTAGGCCCGGTCAACGTCACCGTTCAGGTGGACGTGGCTCACCACCTTGATGTCGTGTCGAACGTGGTCGAACAACAGCAGGGTGTCACAGAACATGAATACCGACTCGGGCACTCCCACGGGGTCGGCGGGCATGTCGGGCACCCTGGGCTCGAAGTACCGGACGGTGTCGTAGGCCAGGTAGCCCACCGCGCCGCCGTGGAAACCGGGCAGCCCCTCCACCGGGACCAACCGGTATTGGTCCATCTCCTCCTGGACGGGCAGCAGGGGGTCGATCTCCCCCAAGGACTCTTTGACGCCGGTTTTGACCACCTTGTAGGGGTCGGCGCCGATGAAGCTATAGCGGCCAATGCGCTCCCCGCCTTCAACGCTTTCCAGCAGGAACGAATATGGGCCTTGGGCCACCTTCAGATAGGCGGAGACCGGTGTTTCCAGGTCCGCGTTTATCGAGCGGAAGACCGGGACCAGGTTCCCCTGTCCGGCCATCTCCTTAACTTGTTCCAGAGTCGGTTGGTACATCTTGCTGCTCCTAAGTCCGCCTTTCGCAGACTTCCTCGTGATTCTTTGAGGCTTGCCTAGGTGCAGCTTCGCCATATACCCATATTATTCACTCCCGGCCCGGTTTCCCCGATTGACCGCCAAATAAAAAAGGACCCGTCCACAAGGGACGAGTCAAATCGTGTTGCCACCCTATTTGCCGGCGGCTCCCCAGGTTGTAGACGGGGTTGTTCCGGCTTCTCGATCGGCGGAGGGGCCCTGGTCTACTTTTGCCCCTGTGCCGTGGACCTTTAACGGCGCCCAACCGTCACAGCCTAGTTAGAGCTTTCACTCTTAGATCGGCCTGCGGCTCCGGGGTCCATTCGTTCTTCTGCTCTGAGCGCCGGCTCACACCAAACCCGGCTCGCTTTGCCCCGCTGGAAGACTACTACTCCCCTTCACAGCCTTTAACAATATTCGTTTGTGTGATTTTGAGTATAGGGTTTCCGAAAAATTGTTGTCAAGTTTTCGTGGCTATCCGGCCAACCCATGGCTCTAAACCGTCGCCTCCCCAAGCCCGCCCCACTCCACTTGCACCGCCTCGTCTTCACCGGGCCAAGGCGGGGTGG
>CAYMZL010000172.1:0-5596 GCA_964394825.1 uncultured Dehalococcoidia bacterium
TTCATGTCCTTCAGCATGCCGGTGACCAGCCGGACAATTGGCTCGTTGGGGTCCAGGGTGTACATCTTGAACATCATTTCCAGTTCCTCTTTGATGGTGGCCTCTTGGTACTTGGCCCTGGCCTTGTTCAAGACCTCCATGACCTGCAACTGGAGCAGGTCGACCGTCTCGGTGTTCCGGCTGCGGAATTCGCCGCCGAAGGTCACCTCCACCGGCACGGCGTTGCGCACGGTGCCACCGGAGATCAGCCCCACGTTGAAGGTAGACTCCTCGTCCAGCCGCCCATTGGGCAGTTCGTTGATGATCTCGGTGGCGATGCGGATGGCGGAGATACCTTTCTCAGGTTCCACCCCGGCGTGGGCGCCGCGGCCCGTCACCGTAACGTCGAACTTCATGTAGGTGGGGCTGGCGCCCGTGATGGTGTTGACCGGGCCGTTGCCGTCGAAGACCACGGCCTCTTTGCAGTGGATCATGGAGTAGTCCAGGTTGGCCGCGCCCACCAGGCCGATCTCCTCGCCCCTGGTGAAGACCACCTGAACGGGCCGGCGGGGGGAGCCGTCTTCCTTGGCCGACTCCAGGGCCTCCAAGATAGCGGCCACCCCGGCTTTGCAGTCGCCGCCCAGGATGGTGGTGCCGTCGGACCGGATGATGTCGCCGTCCATCTGGGGCTTGATGCTCCGTCCCGGCTCCACGGTGTCCATGTGGGCCGAAAGCATCAGCGGGTTGTCTCCGTCCTCGGAGGCGATGACGTTCCCATGGGCGTCCCTGGCGACGCTGAAGCCCAGTTCGGTCAGGCGGACGGTCAGGTGCCTCGCCACGTCCTCTTCTTCATCGGACGGGCTGTCAATCTTCACCAGCTCGCAGAATGCGTTGACCAAGCGTTCCTGATTAATCATCGATCCCCTTTATGCCCGCCTTAGTTAATGGCCGGTAATGGCCGGTATTAGATAGTGGCTTGTTTTAGACGGCGGCCTGTTTTAGGCTCCGGGTATTATACATTATGTCCGCCCCCGGCAGGTCCAACCGTAGACTCAAAACCGGGTGGGATCAGGGTGACAAAGCGATGAGGACCAGTCCCCCGGCTATGAAACCGGAGCCAAGGAGCCGGCCTCCGCCGAAGGGCTCTTTCAACAGGTAGACGCCCATCAGCACGCCGATGACGATGCCAACCTCCCGGGCCGGCGCCACATAGCTGACCCGCGACAGAGAGAAGGCGGTCAACACCAGGCCATAGGCGGCGAAGGTCAACAGCCCGGCCACGGTGATGGGGATGGCGTTGGCGCGCCACTCTTTCCCAACGGCTGCAAAGCCTTTGTGCATCAGGATGTAGGGCGCCAACATCACGGCCGTCCCAGCGCTTAAAAAATACATGTAGAGGACCGGCTGGATATGGCCGACTCCCTCTTTATCGACGATGGAATAGGCGGCGATTGTAAGCCCGGTGAGCGTTGCGTAACGCATTCCCGCTGAATTGAGGAATAGTAGGGGGCTTCGCAACACTTGATGAAAATTGCCCCACCATGAGATTGTATATATCCCGCCGATGATAGCAGCTATCCCGGCGATGGCCGGAGGCTCGATGGTCTCCTCCAGGAAGACCACGGCCAGCACGGGCACCAACATTGGTCCCATGCCGCGGGCCACCGGGTAGACCAGGGAAAGGTCTCCCTGGGCATAGCCCCGGGCCAGCAAGATGAAGTAAAGGACGTGGAGACAGATCGTGGCCAGAACGAACCACAGCCCGGGAAGTCCCACCGAGTTGAACCAAAGCAGCGCCACCCCCAGCGGGGCCAGCAGCACCGTGGCCACAACCAACAGGCACCAGGCGAATACCTCGGGGTCGGCGGCCCGCTTCAGCAACAGGTTCCAAGACGCGTGGGCAACCGCGGACAGCAGCACCAGCACCAGGGATAGGGCGGTCATGGGCCGGAGTATAGCACCGGGCTCCACAGGAGCCTGTCCCTTGCCGATCAGAGGCATCTCACGGAGTTATGCCCGGGGTGATACGTGGTAGAAAGTCATCGAAAAGACCTAGCGGCCCTCACCGAAGAGATTGTGGCCTGCCGGCTGTGTCCCCGCCTGGTGGAGTGGCGGGAGAAGGTCGGCGGCGAGAAGCGGGCGGCCTACCGGGACTGGGACTACTGGGCCAAGCCCGTCCCCAGCTTCGGAGACCCGGAGGCGCCCCTGGTATTGCTGGGCCTGGCCCCGGCGGCCCACGGCGGCAACCGAACGGGCCGGGTGTTCACCGGCGACCCCTCAGCCTCGTTCTTGACCGCCGCCATGCACCAGGCCGGACTCGCCAACCAACCCAACTCGGACCACCGGGACGACGGGCTGGCCCTCACTGGCGTCTATGTTTGCGCGGCGGTGCGGTGCGTGCCCCCCGGCGACCGGCCCACCCCGGAGGAACAACGCACCTGCCTGCCCTATCTGGTCCGGGAGCTCAAAACGCTGCCCAACCTGAAGGTAATCATGACCCTGGGCCACATCGCGTTCCGGGCCGCCCTACAGACGTTGAGCGAGATGGCCTCGGAAAGGGTGCGGGGCAAATTCATGCACGGAGAGGTCTACCGGTTCGGGCCGTCTCTGCCGATGATGATCGCCTCGTATCACCCCAGCCCCCGCAACACCAACACCGGGGTGCTTTCGATGGACGCCCTGGTGAAGGTGCTGGAACAGGCCAAGGCGCTAAGCCGAAGCGCTTGATCTAGTGTCTCGTAAATGGCTTGAAACCTAGACCGTCATCCCGGCGAAGGCCGGGATCCAGTTAATGCTTCTCTGGATGACGGGTTACCGAAGCAGTCTGTCCGGATAGACGGAGCGCTAAATTCCGGGAGCATGAGTTTTGAGGAACTTCGGGCGGTGGTTCAGGCGGCGGGGAATTCGACCTAAGCTTGGTGTGGAGATTCCCCACATATGCAAAAAGTAATGACAGCGGGATGGATAGTACTTGGTTTGCTCTTCTTTGTCCTGTCGGCTTTCGTCTTAGGGTCAATTTTCGACTCGGCAGATCTAAAGGAGATTCCTTCGGACACCCCTGGAGTCGTGGCTTTTCGAACCGGCGGCGGTACTCTGCTTGGTATAGCCATGGGCTTTGGTGCACTAGTTATGGGGGTTGCCATCTGGGTCTTTTTTTCTTATTCGCAAGCGAAAGTGGCGTTAAAGCGTCTCGCCGGTTTCCGGCTCGTCGGCGCTGTCTGCGAACAATACGGCGTAACCAAACAGGCCCTAGCTGGGCGATCCCGTGCAGCCCAGGTCACCCGTGCGCGCGAGGTGACCATGTACATTCTGCACCGCTATGCCCACACCGAGGCAAGCGACATGAGCCCCTATATTGGCGGTCGACGTCTCGATACAATCCGGCAAGGCATTGACAGGATCGAGCAATTACAAGAGGCCGACATAGAGCTGAGGGTGCATATCAGAAATATTCTGTCAATGCCGAAGGGAAAATCCTTTTTGCGCCTTCTACGCCATGCTCTACCCGGATTCCTTGTAGGATTGCTGCTAGGGGCTCCCTGTACAGGGATAGGTAGCTATTGGCTTTATAGCTCCCCACTAAGCGAGGAAATTGTCGTCGATACGAACGGCCGAATCATTGATATTCAACAAAAATACCTCATGAGGAATAATCATCGCCTTATCGGTTTCGATGAAATCGCTTTTATCACGTATCAATACTACGAAGGGAGAGTAGGTACGGGTAATACTCCCGGATTCCCCGCTTCTGGAGAAGTACATATTACTAAAACAGATGGGACGGAGATAAAAGTTTCTGAAGATGGTCCCAGCAGACAGCGTGATTTGGCTGAAGCCCTAGCTCGCGCTACTGGGAAACCCCTCCGAGAGGAGTAATACATGCTGATCCTTCGACGGGCTCAGGACGAACGGTAAAGGCGCCTCCTTCCGTTCGTGGTGAGCTCCGACTGGGGTCGAGAGTCTCGTCCCGATGAATCGGGACGGACCCGTCGAACCACATTCTGTAATGGCCTTTAGAAGAAGTTGCTCAGGTTCTTGGCCAGCAGGACCGTCTGGTCCAGGACGATCTTTCTTGAAGCGACACGCAACTGGCCGCCGACGCGCCTGAGGACGTCCTCGCGGCTGCCGATGTAGAAGTCCTGCTCGGTCTCGGCGCGGGTGCGGTACATGAAAAAGTTGGAGTACACCCGTAACTCATCTTTGGAGTCGCCCGCCTCCACTTCGATGTTGGTAATGATGTGACGGGTCCGTGACGGCGGGTCCTCGGCCCAGGCCATCCCGGTGTCCAGGCGGTCGATCCGGCGCGTCAACGAGTCTTTGTCTTCGTCCATAAAAGCCAAGTCTCGTTCCGACGAGACCTCCGCTTCCTCATAGCGGGAGCCGTCCAGGATCGATATGGCCTTGCTGTTAACGGGATACCGGTTGGACCGGATGGGCATCCAGTACCGCACGTCGTCGGTCAACAGTTCCAGCCATTCGTGGAATTGCCGGTTGTCCAGCATCCTGGCTTCGCGGTAAAGGAACTGCTCGACTTCCCTGATGGTCTCGTCACGCATGCGGGCTTGCCTCCTGGTCGCAGAGTTGGCGCCTAAAGATCCGCCCAGCTATCGGAAGCCATAACTTGGGCCCAGCGTTTGTAAAAATGCCGGTGATTGTTTTCGGTCAGGCGGTAATCGCTGACCCAGCCCAACAGGTCAGGGTCATACGTCTCGTGACCCAGCCCCATGGAGATGTTGGCCATGTACCGGCGGGAAACCACGCCGCGGGCCGTCTCAGTGCACGCCTGCCAGTTATCCATGTCGTCCTGCTCGAAGCCGCCCGACGGGCCAAAGGCGCGAATCGAAAGGATCCGATAGGCCTCCTTCACCTCGGGCGGGGCGGCTTTGTCCACGAACACCCAGGACCAAATCTCGGTCTTGTCCGGACCGCGAGGATGCCAGACCCGGAATATCCGGGCCACGGTGCGGAGCATGGAGAAGTTGGGGAAGAGGGTGCCGACGTGGGGTTTGACCAGGTCCAGCCTGGGCCCCAATCGTTTCTTTACTTCCGGCAGGATAGATTCTTCATAGGCCAAGATCTCCGGCACCGGCGGGTCGCTGGGCTCGTCGGGGCCCAGGGTCAGGATGCAGTGTCCGTTTCCTGGGGCGACCGATTTGCCCCCGGTGGCGGGCTTGACCCGGAAGTTGCCTCCGAACCCGCTCTGCACCGCTGAGAGGTGGCTCCAGCCGGTGTGGTAGCCATCGCCACAGAAGTTGTCGGCCGGAAGTTTCCAGTTGCAGGGCGCCAACCACTTATGCACCCCGCCCACCACCTCGACGCCGCCTTCCCGGCGGTTGAAAAACACGTCCAGATACCATTTAACGTCGCCCAGATAATCCAGCAGCGAAGGAGCTTCGGGGTCGAATGTGGCGAAGATCAGCCCATCGTAGGTGTCCAACTGGGCCACCGGGGTAAGCCCCCATTTACTCTGATCGAGCTCGTCGAAATAGGCGTCCTTCAGGTTGGGGACGGCCTGAAGCTGGCCATCGTTGCTGTAGGCCCAGCCATGGTAAGAGCAGATGAAGGCGGATGCGTTGCCTGCGTCGGCCCGGCAGAGTCTGTTGCCGCGGTGGGCACA
>CAYMZL010000173.1:0-5556 GCA_964394825.1 uncultured Dehalococcoidia bacterium
TCGACGAGCATGTCCAGGCCCGTGGCCAGGTTCATGGCGACGCCCCTGGTGATGCCCTCTAGCACGTATTGTCCCTTGGGGGTGGCGACAGTCCCGTCCTTCACCAGAAAAATGTTGGAGCCCCGGCCCTCGGTGAGATTGCCGGACTCGTCCAGCAACACCGACCAGGCGTCGGGGTCGCTGGCCTGGGCCTCCAGGTCGCCCAGGATCAGGTTCAGATAGTTGTGGGTCTTGGCCCGGGGGCTCATGAACCGCGGCGGCACGCGGGGCACGGAAGGGGTGAAGATTGCCGCTCCGTCCCGATATAGGGAAGCCCGCCGGGCAAAGGGGATGGGGTGGGTCTCGATCAACACCGTGGGGCGCATCTCGTCGCCGGGCAGGATGGGCTCGACGCCCCGGCTGATGCGCTGCATGACCCACATGTCTTGACCGGGCGGGAGAAGCCTATAGTTGTGCTCAACCACCTGCCGCGACCAGTCTTCCATCTCCCTGGGTGGGATGCCTGGGTCGATGCGCAGGTAGCGCAGCGAGTCGTACAAGCGGCGCACGTGTTCCGGGAGCCGGAAAGGAGTTCCGTTGAAGGTGCGGGCGGCGTCGAAGACCGCGTCGCCGTAGATGTAGCCCCGGTCCCGGATGGAGATGCCCACCTGGGACTCTGGCTTCAGTTCGCCGTTGAAGAACACGATGGGTTCGGCCTGCGCCATTACAATCACCCCAGAATCTTCGAGTGAATCATGCCGAAGAGAAAAACTAGCGAATGCTAGCGCTTGAAGGCGTTGGCGCCGGTGACCAGGGCCGGCATGCCGCCGAAGAGGAACGCCACGCCCACGGTCTCGGCGATCTCTTCCTCGGTCGCCCCCGCCGCCCGGGCCCGGTTGGCGATGTTGGCCACGCCTTCGGGATGGGACAACAGGGCGTCGCAGAGCATGGTCATCAGGGTCTTTACCTTGAGTGAAAGGGCGCCGTCGGTCAGCACCGATTTGCGGGCGCCGTTCACCACCTCCAATAGCTCAGGGGCGTTCTTCTGCAGGATGTCTTGCCAGGTTGCAGGCTGCGTCATGCTTCCTCCGGCCGATGGCTGGGATCGCCGATGGGCCGCCCGATCGTTCTCATTGATTATCAACACGCTTTGGAACCGGGCTTTCGGCGTGGGCCGCCCTGGTTCTGGGCGTGGGCCGCCATAATAGCACAAGGGGACACCGGGACTCACGTTTGGCATTGGAATCGAGGAGATGGAGGAATGGCCTTGAAGAAACCCGTGGAAAAACCGGTGGCCGGAGAGGAGGGTTCTCCGGCCACAAAGGGATAGTTTGCCGCACCCCCACTGGTCCGCGCAGGGGTATAGTCTGACGAAAAGACGCATCAAAGCTGCGGGTAATCCGCAACCCAGCGCCTCCGCCCGCTCAACCACACACAAAATCTAGGCGCGGCAGCAACCAAACCGGCCCGGCGGCACTGCTGGCAGCCACCCACAAACACACACATCCCTACACCCTACGTAGGGTGGCTGCAACAGGCCTAGATCCCGATGATTAGGCGAGTACTAACGGCCAGGATTGAAAAACCGGACCGCCGGTACGCCGCCCGCAATCAGCGAAGAAGAAAAGCCAAGGGCCGCTGTTAAGCGGCCCCGATGCGAAATACCTTGGTGCCACATGACGGGCATGTGCCGGACGTGGCGGGCTTCCCATTCTTCATGGTGATCTTCTGAGGATTCTTGATCTCGCGTTTGCTCCTGCACTTCACACAATAGGCTTCCATACGTGTACCTCCCATCGTTACAGTCGAGATATTGTATCCCGGATATCAGGACATGTCAACATATAGTATGCCACTTTCTTAAATTATGGCAACTACTGAGACTAGGTAGCCTCATCAATATGTGGTATGCCAAGACATCCTAACGCCATTAACCAACAACCATCGGTGTACTTTCAAGTGCCTGGTGTTTAGAATATCCACCAGAATGGGCACGCTTTTAATCGTCCGTCACGGCGAGACAGACTGGAACGCCGATGGGCGGATCCAAGGACATACCGATATCGGGCTCTCAGACAAAGGCACCGAGCAGGCGGGCCTGCTTGGAAAACGCCTGGCCCAGCTACCCATCGACGTTGCGTATTCCAGCGACCTCAAACGGTCCTCCGAGACCGCCAGACTTGCCCTCGGTAGCCGGGACATAGTCCTGAATGAAACACCCAGGCTCCGGGAGTACGATAAAGGATCCTATGAGGGGCTGACCCTGCCCGAGATCAAGTCCCGGTTCCCCGATGACTATCCCCGATACCTGGAGAAAGACCTGGACTACGCGCCTGAGGATGGGGAGACCACCCGGGGAGTCAGCGCGCGCATGGCGGTATTCTTCGACGAGATCAGGGCCCGGCACCTGAACGAGACGGTGCTGGTGGTTGGCCACGGCGGTTCACTCCGGGCAGCCATGGTCTCGCTATTGAGGTTGCCCCTGGAAGGGAATTGGTCGTTTGTGTTCGGCAACTGCGGTCTAACCATGGTTGACATCTATAAGGACAACGCGGTACTGCGTCTGTTCAACGACACATCCCACCTTAACGGGATGACCGGATAAAGGAGGCTGCTTCTCTAAGATGGCCGGAAAGGTACTGATGGTCCAAGGCACCGCCTCCCACGTGGGGAAGAGCGTGCTGGTATCGGCTTTCTGCCGCATATTCCGCCAGGACGGGTTCCGTGTCGCGCCTTTCAAGGCCCAAAACATGTCCAATAATTCCTATGTGACCGCCGACGGCGGAGAGATTGGGCGGGCCCAGGCGGTCCAGGCCGACGCCGCCGGGGTCGAGGCCCGGGTGGAGATGAACCCGGTGCTGCTGAAACCCGAGGCCGACCACATCTCTCAGTTGGTCGTGATGGGCCGTCCCATGCTGTCGGCCAAGGCCAAAGACTACTTCGCTCTCAAGCCCCAACTCTGGGAGGCGGTGCACACTTCGCTGGACCGTCTGCGCGACGACTTCGACATCGTCATTGCCGAGGGCGCCGGCAGTCCCGCGGAGATAAACCTGAAGGCCAACGAGATCGTGAACATGCGGGTGGCGCGCTATGCCAACGCTCCGGTGCTGCTCTGCGGCGACATCGACCGTGGCGGGGTGTTCGCCTTTTTGGTGGGCACGTTGGAGCTTTTGGAACCCGAGGAACGGGAAACGATAAAGGGCTTCATCATCAACAAATTCCGGGGCGACCCCAGCCTGCTCACCGACGGCATCACCTGGCTGGAAGAGCGCACCGGCATCCCCGTGGCGGGGCTGATTCATCACTTCCGGGATATACACATCCCTGAAGAAGACTCGGTGGCCTTGGACGACGCTCCGGCAACGGCCGCCCAGTCGGTATTGGACGTGGCGGTGCTCCAGCTTCCCCACATCGCCAACTTCGACGATTTCGATCCCCTGGCCCGCCATCCCGGTGTCGGTCTGCGGTACGTGGACTCTCCCGCCCAGTTGGGCCGTCCGGACCTGGTAATCATCCCCGGCACCAAGACCACCATCCCCGACCTGGCCTGGATGAATGAACGGGGCTTGAGCCAAGCCGTCAAGGAGCTGCACGGCAGCGGCGCGGCGGTGGTGGGCATCTGTGGCGGGTATCAGATGCTGGGGACCAAGGTCAGCGACCCCGATCACATCGAGTCGTCCATCACGGAATTGGACGGGCTGGGGCTGCTTAATCTGACCACTGTGTTCGAGGGTACGAAAGAGACCCACCGGATCAATGGCAGGGTCGTTGAAGCCACCGGCCTGTTGGCGGGCGCTTCCGGAATGCCGGTCAAGGGATACGAGATACACATGGGAAGGACCGTGGGCGAAGGCTTTGCGCCGCCCTTTCGCATCGAGGACCGCGCCGATGCTCCGGTGACCGAGGCCGATTGCATGGAAGGGGCCCTGGACTCGTCGGGCAGCGTGATGGGCACCTACATCCATGGCCTGTTCCACAACGGCGGGCTCAGGGACGCCATGCTGCGGGAGTTGGCCCGCCGCAAGGGCGTAACGCTGCCGGACATGAGTTCCGAATTGGACCTGGACCGGGAATTCGACAAACTGGCCGATTGGGTCCGCTCCAGCGTCGACATGGACCTGGTATACCGGATATCCGGGCTTAGCCGCGACTACGATGCGGCCAGAGCCAAGGCTTAATGGCCTCCCAGCTTTGTTTGGTGCTGGGGGGAGTCAGGTCGGGAAAGAGCGCCTTCGCCGAAAGCAGGGTTGCTTTATTGAGCCAGCCGGCCGGGGGTCAGGCCACGCTGTATGTGGCCACGGGACTGGCGGTCGACGACGAGATGAAAGAGCGCATCCGGCGGCACCAAGAGTCCAGGCCGTCTCACTGGTCGACCCTGGAGGAACCCTCCAACCTGGCGGAGAAACTGGCGCCGCTGCTGAAGGGCCCCGAAAGCCCAGGCGTGGTGATTCCAGGCGTGGTAATCATTGACTCGGTGGATGTCTGGGTGGCTAATCTGCTGATGGAGCACCAGGCTGAGACCAAGCCGTCCATAGAAGAAGCGGTTATGGCCGAGACGGACAAACTTCTGGCTCTGGCGGCCGCTTCACCCCAGGCGTTCTTCATGGTCAGCAGCGAGGTCGGACTGAGCTTGGTGCCTCCCGAGCCATTGGGACGCCGGTTCCAAGACCTCCTGGGAATGGTCAATCAGGAGATCGCCGCCGCCGCCACCGAGGTGTTCCTGGTGGTTGCGGGGCTGCCCAACCGGATCAAACCTTAAGATTAATCCAACGAGTGCGGAGTAGTACTGCTTGGCCTCATCAAATGGCGGTGTATCGGACGAAAACGGAGCTGCGCTCCTCCTGGGCAGCGCCACGGTCCGCGCGCCCGGCGTTTGCGGCGAGCTGGCCCAGGGCGTGATCGAAGGGGTAAACTTCCTGGTCACCTGTCCCGTGGACTTCTACTCCCGGGTCAAAGTTGATATCTATTCCGATGGCCCCGGCGTGGACGCGCCCGAGGACTGCGGGAAGGCCGCCGCCGCGGTCCGCCGGACCCTGTCGCAACTGAAACGATCCAAGGTCCGCGCCCGGCTGACGGTGAACAATCCCATCCCCAGGGGCAAGGGCATGGGCAGCAGCAGCGCCGACCTGGCCGCGGCCATCGCCGCCACCGCCCTGGCCCTGGGCGAAGAGCTTACGCCATATCAGATCGCCCAGATCGCGCTGTCCATCGAACCCACCGACGGAATCATGATTCCCGGCGTTGCCCTCTTCGACCACCGTGCCGGGATCATCCGGGAGAGCCTGGGCCCGCCGCCTCCGATGGAGATCGTGGCCCTGGACCTGGGAGGCACCGTGGACACCGTGCAGTTCAACATGGTCAACCATCTGGAACGCTGGCAGGCCGTCGGCCAGCAGACCACCGAGGCCCTGCGCCTGCTGCGCCAGGGTATCGCCGAGCAGGACCCGGTCCTCGTGGGCCGAGGGGCAAGCATCAGCGCCGAGGCCAGTCAGAACGTCCTCGCCAAGCCACGTCTGGCCGAGGTGCAGGAGTTCGCCGAGTCGGTTGGCGCGGGGGGGGTCAACGGTGGGCACAGCG
>CAYMZL010000174.1:0-5553 GCA_964394825.1 uncultured Dehalococcoidia bacterium
GCCCTCGGCCGACCGACTGGACACCGGCTCGAACGATCTCGGCGATGAAAGACGCCGTATATGTCACCAAACCGACCAGCAGCGCTAGCATCCCGCCGGGGGCCGTAAATCCGCCGGAGATCCGGCCGAAAGCGCCCTGCGGCTCCGGTTGCGACATGAAGAACGGGGCTCCAACGCCGGCAAAGCTCAAGACCAGCCATGAAACGGCGCCGATGACTACGGCGGCGGCGAAGCCAAACGCCAGAGGATAGGAAGCCACTCCGGTATCCATTTCCCGCCGGGTCAACCGGCGATGGACGGCCCAGCCAATGATAACCGCCACCACCGCCGTCAACACCCACGTTGCCGCCAGACCGGGGGTGTTCGCGGACGGCCAGGGCACCGATATGCCGGCGTTGTTGATGTAGAGCCGCTGAGAGATCACGTATCCTTCCCGTACCGGCGGCAGCGCAAGCACGATATAGAACCAGAAAAATAGGTGGACCAACAAGGGCACGTTGCGGAAGAACTCGATGTACACCAACGCCGCTTTGGCAATGAGCCAGTTGCCTGACATGCGGGAGACACCCACGATGATTCCCAGCACCGTCGCCAGTATCACCCCGACGACGGAGACGATTATGGTGTTGGTGGCCGCGACGATGAAGGCGTAGAGGAAGGTATCGGAGGATTCATAGTCCAGAAAATGCTGCCCGATGGGGGTCTGATATTCCCGGGACAGAAAATTGAATCCGTAGGGAATGTCCCGGTCCTGTATCGCGTTGCCGATATTGACCAAGAACCAGCTGACCAGGAACACAACTAGAATGCCGGACGCAATCTGCGTAGCCCACTGGATGATGTAGACATTCCGCCAGATCGGAACGCCTTGGTAGGTTAGATATCGCGGTATCGTTGCCATGTTGGCCTGGCGAAGCTCTCCTGAAGCGTCGGTTCGACGCGTCGGTTGATTTTAGCGCATCGCCGAAGGTTTGGCTTGGGTGTGTCCGGCGTCAATAAAAGGGGCGGTCGACAATGCGCCAACCGCCCCCTTTGATCGCCCTGAATCGTACCGCGCCTGACTACCCGAGGATGGCTACCTCAGGGGCGCGGCATAGATCTGACCACCCCTGGGGCAGTCGGTGCAGGTCGCGTCGGCCCACAGGGCGTTGCGTCCGCCTTCCCTGGGCAGGTTGATGCCACCTGGACCCAGGTTGCGGTCGTAGATCTCGCCGTAATTGCCAACGGCGCGAAGTACGTCTTGCGCCGCGGTCTGGCTGATGCCCAAGCTATCCTGGCCATAGGAACCTTCAAACCCCAGCAGGCGGTCAACCTTGGTGTCGCCCGTGGCGGAGGAGGGTACGTTGCCGGAGGTAACCCCGTAGGACTCGCCGTAGATGAGGATGGCCATCACCGTTTTTACGACATCGAACCATTGATCGTCCCCGTGTGGCACGACCGGACCCAGAGGCTCTTCCGAGATGGTTTCCGGCAGAATAACGTGGTCGGCCCGGTTGCTGAAAGCGCTGCCGAGGGCCGCGAGTTGCGAGCGGTCGTTGGTGAAGGCGTCACACTGCCCGCTGGTGTAGGCGGCCACCACCGCATCGGTGTCTTCAAACGTCAGCGCCGAGATGTTGAGGTTGTTCTGGTTGGAGAAGTCCTGCAGGTTCAACTCTGTAGTGGTTCCCTGAGTGACACAGACCGTGGCGTCCTTGAGTTCCAGCGCGCTGGATATACCCAAGGCTTTGGCCACCATGAAACCCTGGCCGTCAAAGAACATGGTCTGGACGTAGTTGCCCCACTGGGCGTCGCGAGACGTTGTCCAAGTTACGGTGCGGACAAGCAGGTCCACCTCGCCCGACTGAATCGTCGGCCCGCGCTCGGATGCCGAGATATAACGGATCTCGATGGCGTTACGATCGCCCAACACCGCAGTGGCCACGGCGCGGCAGAGGTCGATGTCAAAGCCCACATTGTTGCCGGATGCGTCCAGGGAACCGTAACCTGGAACATCATTGCGACTGGCGCATATCAGTTTGCCCCGGTCCTTAACCTCTTGGAGTCTGTCGCCGGTTACCTGCTGAGAAGCTGCCTGGTCGGCGTCATCATCGTCGCCCCCACAGGCGACCGCCAGCATTAACAGCAGCAACAGCAAGCCCGGGATCGCTAGGATATATTTGATTCGCATTTCTTTCACCTTTACTCTGTCGGTATTAAGCAACTTGATTAAGCAACCTACCCCGAATTGCCCATCTCAAGTTGCTTGGACGTAGGCAACTGATTATCTCAGACGTCGCTGATTATATTTTAACTCACTGGACAGGCAGGAAGCCAATGCGAAGAGTCTCTCTTTTTAGAGCTCCCCTTCCAGCCGGTTGATCACCAGGCCGGTGGGCAGCTTGGGGAAGAAGAAGGTGGACTTGCGGGGTAGCCGCTGTCCGCCGCCCACGATGCTCTCGAAGGCGTCCAGCGGGAAGGGCTTCAGCAAGAAAGCCATCTGCAGTTCGCCGCTCTTGGCGCGGCCGACGGCCTCTTCGTGATCGTGGATGAACCCCAGGTGGTCCAGCGTGGCGTCACCCAGTTCCGGCCGCAGCACCTGCTCCTCCAGGACCCAGGCCTCGGATTCAGAAAGAGGACCCCAGGCTGGTTCGATCGCCGAGTCTTTCAGCGTTAACAGCCGGGCGCCTTTCTGGTCCACCGACGCCAGCAGTCTCCGGCCGGCGCCCAACCGGGTCACCTGTTCCACCAGCGCATCGGCATCGCCCGAGACCGGCTCCGAATCGAACAACTCGTCCAACCTGGCTTTAATCTTGCCCAGTTGGCCTTCGGGGACGCCGTTCAGTGTCCGGTGGTAGCCCAGCACCACCAGTCCGGGGTCGTCGAAGGCGATCAGGGTCATCATCACGAAGTTGTGCGCCAGGTTGGACGCCGTGGCCCCGGCGTTCTCGGCGTGGCGGTCCAACTGGTACTGCCTGGCCGCCTCGTAGCGGTGGTGCCCGTCGGCAAGGTAGATGGGCCGGCTGGCGAAAAATTCTTTTATCTCACCTTGGACGCCTGGGTCGGAGATGGGCCACAGGGCGGTGGCGCTGCCCGATTCGTCCTTGGCGTCAATCTCCGGCGCGCCGCTCATCACCCGCTGGAACAACGGGTCCAACACGCCCTCGGCGTCGCGGTAGATCGACATTATCGGGCTTATGTTGGCCGAAAGAGACTCCATCAACATGACCCGGTCGCGGATGGCCGGGGCCTCGGTGTATTCGTGGGGCAGCACCTGGCGCGTCTGATAGTCTTCCAGGCCCACGGAGGCGATGAGGCCCAGGCGGGCCATGTTTTTGCCGGCCATGGGGAAGCTGTGACGCATCAGGTAGTAGCAGGGTTCAGGGTCTTGGCGCAGCACCCCCTCCTGCCGCCAGCGGTCGAACAACCCGGAGGTCTCGGCATATTGCTCTTTCACCGAGGCGTCCCAGTCCAGGCCCTCGCCGGCTTCCAAGTGGATAACGTTGTACTGGTTCCGGCGCTTGAGGGCCTCCTGAGTCTCGGCCGTAATCATATCGTAGGGCGGGCAGAGCACCGAGGCCATGTCTCCCACTGTGTCCGGGTTGTACCGCCATCCCCTGAAGGGGCTTACCGCTGCCATTTCGCCCACCTGCTTGCAAAATTTTTCCGACTGTTTAGCAGGCTCGATTATAGGTGAACACCCACGGCCAGTCCACAGACGCCGGTAGAGTGGCCTGCCCCGTTGAGCGGTCTTGGTGTTGTGATATACTCGGTGCTTGCTCAGGCACGGAAACAGACCGGATATCATTCAGAGAGGCAGGTAGCCCATGGCCGGCCCAATCACCCGCGTAGACCGCGGCACCATAACCACCGCCCGAGGCTTCCAAGCCGGGGGCGCCTACGTGGGCATCAAAACCTATTCCGAAGACAAGATGGACATCGGGATGCTTCTGTCCGATACCCCATGCTCGGTTGCTGGAGTGTTCACCAAGAGCACCCTGGCGTCTCCGTCGGTCATCCTGAACCGGGAGACCCTGGAGGCGGGTGCGCCGGTCAGGGGGCTGGTGGTCAACTCGGGCATCGCCAATGCGGGTGTGGGCGAACAGGGGTACATCGACGCCAAGGAGATGGCCGCCGTGGCCGCCGCTGGATTGGGGGTGAAGCCCGGAGAGGTCTTGGTCTTCAGCACCGGCGTTATCGGTGTCGAGCTGCCCATGACCCTCATCAGGAAAGGCGTCGACGAGATCCAACTCGCGGAAGACGGCGGCAACTCTTTGGCCCGGGCCATGATGACCACCGACACCCGGACCAAGGAAGCCGGTGTTTCGGTCAATCTGGGCGGCGCCGAGATCAATATCTGCGGCGTGGCCAAGGGTTCGGGGATGATTCACCCAAATATGGCGACCATGCTCTGCTTCGTGACCACCGACGCCGCGGTGGAGCAGGACTTCCTGCGGGCGATCCTGCCCGATGTCGCCGACAACACCTTGAACATGCTGGACATCGACGGTGACACCAGCACAAATGACAGTCTGGTGGTCCTGGCCAATGGGGCCGCCGGCAACACTCCCATCTCCGCCGGAAACGCCGACGCCGACGCGTTTAAAGATGGCCTGACTGAGGTCTTGGTCCAGTTGACCCGTCAGTTGGCCCAGGACGGCGAGGGTGCGACCCGCTTGGTGGTGGCCGAGGTCCGGGGCGCCCGGAACATAGCGGACGCTCGGATGGCGGCCAAGACCATCACCTCATCGCTGTTGATCAAGTCGGCGGTATACGGGGCAGATCCCAACTGGGGCCGGTTGATCATGGCGCTGGGCCGCTGCGGGGCCGAGACCGTCGAGTCGAAGATCGATCTGTACATCAACGGCGTTTGCATCATGGAAGGCGGCAGGCCGGTGCCCTTCCACCGGGACGCCGTGGTCGCTCTGATGCGTGGCGACGAGGTTACATTCGGGGTTAACTTGAACCTTTCGGACGGTCAGGCCACCGCATGGGGCTGCGACCTTACCGAAGAATACGTGGTCATCAACAGTGCCTACACCACTTAGCCTTGCCTCTATCTCAAATGCGGGCTCAAGTATCCGCGCACGCACCCGTAGGCTGCGTCCGAATTCCCGTTAGATATCCGGGCGTGGGACGGTCGTTCCCAATGGCAGGGCCGACGGCGGTCTGACCGCTTTTCCGGCCGTTTCTATGGTCCCCCCTCTGGCAGCCGGTTCCACACCCTTTGAACCCAATCTTATCGAAGTTTTTTTATTTGGAGGAAGGAGTGCTGGGCCATCCAATCGTTGTAAAGATCGGTGGCAGCACCCTGGGAAGTCACGACACCAGCATCAGGGACCTGGTCCGGTTGCAGGAGGAAGGGCGGGAGGTGGTGGTGGTCCACGGCGGCGGGAATGTGATTTCCCAATGGATGCAGCGTCAAGGTCTGGCGCCCAGATTCGTGGGCGGCCTCCGGATTACCGACGCGCCCAGCCTGGAGATAGTGGTGGCCGTCCTCACCGGACTGATCAACAAGGACCTGGTCTCCATGATGCAAGAATTCGGCGGCCGGGCGGTGGGCCTGAGCGGCATCGA
>CAYMZL010000175.1:0-5526 GCA_964394825.1 uncultured Dehalococcoidia bacterium
CGCCGCTGCGGGCGCCGGTGGTGCCAATCATCCGCGGCTGTTTTTCCATGATCCAGCGGTGCTCGATGGGAACAAAGTCGTCGGTCTGAATACCGAAAACGATGATGGTTCCGAATTGGCGCACCAGCTTGAAGCAGTCATTGAACGTGTCGGGATAGCCGGCGGCCTCAACCACCACGTCGGGTCCGACTCCCCCAGTGATCTCCGCCACCGCTTCTTCGAGGTTTTCCTTGTCGGGATTTATCTGGTGAGTCGACCCGAATTCCTTGGATTTTTCCAGCCGGTAGTCCAACACGTCTGCCACCATGACGTTGGCCGCGCCCTGCCGTGAGGTGATCATGGTGAAGCTGAGACCGATGCTCCCTTGCCCCAGGACCAGCACATTCTTGCCCAGTATGTTGGGCATCTGCTGGCAGGAATAGAGGACCGTGCCGGAGGGCTGGCACATGACCCACTCGTCCAGTGGGCCTTGGTCGGGCAATAGAATCATGCGGTCGGTGTCGGAGGCGAGGTACTCCATCAGGCCGCCGGTGCCCCTGGGCGGAATCACGATCACCCGCTGGCCCTCGTGGTATTCATCGGTCCGGCTTTCGACGATGGTGCCGGCCAGCTCGTGGCAGGGAGAACCGATGGCCATGGGATATTCTTCCTCGGGGTGGACCTGAAATCCGTGGCGGATATCACTGCCGCAAACGGACACGCGCTCCAACCTGATCAGGCATTGTCCGTCCTGTGCGACCGGCGCATCGGTTTCCAGTATCTCGAAGTGTTTTGGTCCGGAAAGTCTCGCAGCCCTCATGCTGGCGAATACCCCCTTGAATTTCTTCACTAAGTTGGCCGGTGTATCTTAAACCGGGTGCGCGATGGCGGCAAGCTACACCTGCCCGTGCCGGAAGCAATCCACCGTATGGTCGTTGACCATGCCGGTGGCCTGCATGTAGGCGTAGCAGATGGTCGAGCCAACGAACTTGAATCCCCTGGTCTTCAGGTCCTTGCTCATGGCGTCTGACTCGGCGGTCTTGTCCGGGACTTCAGAAAGTGACTTCCAGGTGTTGGTCTTGGGGCTGCCGCCCACGAAACCCCAGATGTAGCGGTCGAAGCTGCCGAACTCTTGGGCCACGGCCAGTTGGGCCTTGGCATTGCCGATGGCGGCGGCTATCTTCAGGCGGTTGCGGACGATGCCCGCGTCCGCCAACAAGCTCCGTACCTTGCCGTCTCCGTATTGAGAGATGGCCGATGCGTCGAAGTTATCGAAGGCGGCGCGGTAATTCTGACGCTTCCGCAGAATGGTGTTCCAGCTTAGACCGGCCTGGGCGCCCTCCAAGATCAGAAACTCGAACAGCAGCCGGTCATCGTGCAGCGGCACCCCCCACTCTTCGTCGTGGTACGGAATCATCAATTCATTGGCTGCCCATTCGCACCGGTCCATGCCCAATCTCCGCCGAAATCTTGTGGCTTTATGTCTGACCGATTATTATAGGGCACGCCAAAATGGCCCAAACCCATAGACTGACACTTGATTCCCCTTGATTCCCATCGATCGAGACTCCCTGGAGGTACACCGTGGCAAATCAGTATGACGTTATCGTAGTGGGCGCCGGCAACGCGGCCCTGTCCGCGGCCATCGCCGCCAAGGAAAACACCGATTCGGTCCTGGTCGTGGAGAAATCTCCCGAGTATTTCCGGGGCGGAAACACCTATTTCACCGGCGGAATCATCCGCTTCGCCTTCGAAGGCTTGGATGACATTAGGACAATCATTCCCGACATGTCGGAAACCGAGGTCGGGCAGGTGGAAGTTGGCAGCTACACCGAGGACCAATTCTACGATGACATGATGCGGGTCACCGAGGGTCTATCCGACCCGGAGTTGGCCCAGATACTGGTTAGCCAATCTCTGCCCACAATGCAGTGGCTCCAATCGAAGGGGGTCCGGTTCGTCCTGGCATACGGCCGGCAGTCCTTCAAAGATGGCGACAAATACCGGTTCTGGGGCGGCCTCTTGGTCGAGGCCGTGGGCGCCGGAAAGGGTCTGTCCGACCAGCAGTTCGATGTCTGTGGCGAGATGGGGATCGATGTCCGCTACTCCACTCAAGGCGTGAAACTCCTTCAGGACCAGAAGGGCCGGGTGAGTGGCCTAACGGTCCAGGGACCCGATGGCTTCGAGGACATCTCCAGCGGCGCGGTGGTGCTGGCCGCCGGGGGTTTCGAGGCCAACGCTGAGATGCGCTGCCGCTACCTGGGGCCCGGCTGGGAGATGGTCAAGGTCCGGGGCGTCCCCTACAACACCGGCGACGGCATCAAGATGGCCCTGGACGTGGGCGCCCAGTCCCACGGCCACTACAGCTGTTGCCACGCCGTGGCCTGGGACATGAACGCCCCGGCCTTCGGCGACCGTACCATCACCGAGCTTTACCAGAAGCACTCCTATCCCTTTGGGCTGATCGTGAACATCAACGGTGAGCGCTTCCTTGACGAGGGCGAAGACTTCCGCAACTACACCTACGTCAAGTTTGGACGGGCATATCTGACTCAGCCCCAGGGCCTGGGATTCCACATATTCGACGAGAAGGTTAAGCACCTGCTGCGGGACGAATACCACATCGACCAGGTAACCATGGCCAGGGCCGACACCCTACAGGAACTGGCCGAACGGTTGGACATCGACCCGGCCGGCTTCGTCAAGACGGTTGAAGAGTTCAACGCGGCGGTGCAGACCGATATTCCCTACAACCCGACCATCAAGGACGGACGGGGCACGGTGGGCATCACGCCGCCCAAGAGCAACTGGGCCGAGACCATCGACACCCCGCCTTATACGGGCTACGCGGTGACCTGCGGCATCAGCTTCACCTTTGGCGGCATCAAGATCGACACCCGGGGCCGCGCCGTCACCAACAGTCAAGAGCCCATTCCGGGTCTCTATGCCGCCGGCGAGATGGTCGGGGGGCTGTTCTACCACAATTACCCCGGCGGCTCCGGGCTATCGGCCGGCATGGTCTTCGGCCGCCTGGCCGGAAACAGCGCCGGACGGGAAGTAAAAGCCCTCAAGGGCGGGTAACCAACCGCGGTTCTGGTATGTCCTACCGAAGATTGGCGCTACCAACACCGTTCGTGGTGAGCTCGTCGAACCACCCACACACCCAAGCCTAGGTCCTTCGACAGGCTCAGGACGAACGGACGGCCATGACCGCGATTTTCGAACCTAGGTATTAGCCAGGTTTTGAGGAGTAATGATGGTTTCGACTGCGGAAGGCGTCAAACTGATTGCGGCCGAGACCGGCCGCCTCAAAGAGTATCTGCGAGACACCAGCCCCGAAGAATGGGGCCTGGACAGTCCCTGCGAGGGCTGGACCGTCGGCGATGTGATCGGCCACCTTGGCTGGGCCGCCGAGTTCTTCGCCGATGCTATCTCCCAGGGGCGGTCCGGTATCACGTCAGCCCCCGAAGGCCTCCCAGAGATCGGCGCCATTCCCCCCGTTGAGCTTCCCGCTTTCATCGCCCGGATGGCCAAGGAATACCACCGCTCCGCCGACGCCAATCTGGCCGACGCATTCGCCTCCAGCGTGGACCGGCTGAGCGGGATATTCTCCGTTATGGACGACGACGACTGGTCCAAGCAGTGTTGGGGACTAAGAGAACTCCGCCCCGCGGCGGCCTACGTCACCACCCGCATCAGCGAAGTTGTCATCCATTCCTGGGACATCCGCTTCCCCTCCGACCCCAAAGCCGGCCTTTCGCCCGATAGCGTCGCCGCCGTCCTGGAGCGGCTACCCGTCTGGTTGAACGAACTGGGCCTGGCCGGATTCCGGCCTTCACAACCCCATGCACGCTACCGGTTCCAGACCACTGGGGCCGCCGAATTCCAGCGAGATGTTGTCGCCGTCGATCAGGAGAACCGGGTCGAAGAGCCGGAGGGAGACCCAACGGCGACCTTTACCTGTGACGCCGATGTCCTGGCCCTGTTGGTCTGGGGCCGCCTGAAACCGGGGCAGGTATTGGCCGACGGCAGGCTGGCCGTGAGCGCCGGTTCCGGAACGGGCGATGAATTCGCCGCCTGGCTGTCACGTTAGGCTCCCACAGCCTAGATTCGTCCGGCGGCGAAGCGTAGGTACGTTTGCTGCCAATTGACGCCCGAGTGGTGATATGATTGGCGTTACCGCTGTGTGATTATCCCGAAGCTACGAAAGCTTCGGGCTGCGATACGTCCGGACCTCGATGCAAGCAACCGAAAAGACCAAGAAACCCATCTACTACGGCTGGTACGTCTGTGCCGCCACCGTATTCATAGGCTTTGTGGCCATCGGCGCCCGCAACAGCTTCGGCGTTTTCGTGGTGCCGATGAGCGACGAGTTCGGCTGGAACCGGTTCACCATCTCCGCCGCCGCTGCCTTGGGTGTACTGGTCAACGGCCTCAGCCAGCCATTCATGGGCCGGGTGTTCGACCAGACCGGCGGCCGTAAGCTGATACTGACTTCCCTGGTTGTCCTTGGCGTCGCCACCGCCATGCTGGCCCTCACATTCCACATCCTTTTCCTGGCCTTCATGTTTGGTGTGGTCGCATCCTTGGCCCAGAGCGGGCCGGCCCTTTCCAACACCGCTGCGCTGATGTCGCGGTGGTTCAAGCGGCGGCGGGCGACGGCCATCAGCATCAACTCCGCCGCCCTCTCCCTGGGCGGCATGATCATGGTGCCTTTCTCCATGTACCTGCTCCAGGCCACCAACTGGCGCGTAGCTTGGATCGCCCTGGGAATCATCGTTCTGACTTCGGTGCCCTTGGCCTACATGTTCATTCACGAGAGACCGGCGAAGAGGGGCCTGTATCCCGACGGCGACCCCGCGCCGCCGCAGGACGCCGGCGGCGCACCCCGCCGCGAGGCTGTGGGGCCCCTGGAAGTGGAACGGTGGCAGGACTCTTTTAAGACAGCCCCCATCTGGCAGATGTCGGCTTCCTACTTCATCTGCGGCACCACCACCTTCGTTCTCTCGGTCCACTTCATCCCCTACGCCCTGGACCGGGGGGTGTCGGGCGGCACCGCCGCGGCCATCTTCGGATTGATGATGGGCCTAAACATCATCGGCGCGCTGGGCGCCGGAATGCTGGCCGACAAACTGGGTGGCACCAAGAACTGGTTGGCCTTGGTCTACCTCATGCGGGGTATTGCGTATGTTCTCCTTCTCACCCTGCCCGCGCCTGTGGGACTCTGGATATTCGCCGGGGTGGCCGGCTTCTCTTGGGTGGCCACATTGCCGCTCACGTCGTCGCTCACCGCCGACGTTTATGGACTGAAGGCCCTGGGCACCATCTCGGGCATCACCTTCATGTTCCACCAGATCGGTGGATTCACCAGCGTGCTCCTGGCCGGCCTGCTCTATGACATAACCGGCTCCTACACCCTTCCATTCGCCATAGTCGGTGCGCTCTTGTTCCCAGCCGCTATATCGGCCTTCAGCATCAAGGAGCGCAAGTACTCGGTGCGCTACCAGTCGCCGGCCCCCACGGCTGCCGTAGCCGGAGATTAGCCGG
>CAYMZL010000176.1:0-5493 GCA_964394825.1 uncultured Dehalococcoidia bacterium
AAAGGCCGTGTTTGCCTTGGTAGTCCCAGTTCATGCCCTCATCGTCAACCTTGAAGTTGGAACGGCCCATTACGTGCTCGTCTCCATGAATTACGTTTCGTAGATTGGTGATTGTGGCCACGCCCTCGCGGTCCGCGCCACGGATCGTCTGCATCTCCAAAAACAGCCGGTCTGGGGCGTTGACCGTCCTGGTGCGCCCGTCGATTGTGATTTCCAAGGGTGTCCTCTTGACCGCCTGGTATTCTCCGTTCCGGTAGAACTGGGACATTATCTGCCAGGGCCCACCGGCCTCTCCGGAAAAGATCGCCCGCAGCGCCTCGTCCTGCTCCCGCGAGGTCCGGTCATCCACGTACATCACGGCCGTCCAGTCGCCCTCCACCATTATTGGCCCCGGACAATGCAAAAAGATGGCCACATTCAAACCGGTCAAGTCCACATCGCCGTAGCGGCCCTGCTCGATGGACACGGCCCAGATGGTGTCGCAGTGGTCGTTGGTGGCGGGCTGCCGAAAAGACACGTGACAGGGACATAGCAGGTTGCAATTGCAACCCTCGAAAAGGTCTCCTTCGGCGGTCCAATCTTCGGCCATCACCAACTCCTTTCCGCGTCGATTCCAGTCCAACTAGGCAAAGATACAATCCGTACCCAAACGATGTCTATAGCGCCTATTATTCGGGCATAGATAAAGGGGAGCAAGAAAATATCTCTCGCTCCCCTTCTCGGTCGAACTAACGCCGGCCGGGCCGGCCTAGAACATCGTGCTGTCGCTGACCTCGCCGTGGATGATATGCCGCAGCCGGTCACGGAAGTTGAATAGCGCCTTGTCCTCTTCCGCTTGGCTCAAGCCGTCATCGTTGCTCTCGATGAGACCGATGAGCTCGTCCAGCGCGGCTGCTTCCCGCGTCCCATTGGGAATCTTGAAGAAGTCGGCGTCGAAGGTGGGCAGTTCACCGGGTCCGAAGTAGCCGGTGGCGTACTTGCCGGTGCTCTCATCATGGAGGGTATAGCCTTCCAGGTCGTGGGTGCCCTTGCCCAGCACCTGTCCGGTCTCGATGTAGTGCTCCATGACGGCCTTAGCCCCGTACTTGTTGATGGGGCAGACCTTCATGCAGATGGCGCAGCCTTCGTAGCGGGACATGACCGGACGGCAGCGCTTGTAGATCAGCTTGTTCTTCTCAACGCCCCGCCACCAGATCTTCTCGCGCATCAGGGCGCGGCCGGGGCAGCGGTTGACACAGACCTGGCACACCTGGCAGAAGGCGTGGAACCCGTAGTCAACGGGCTCGTCGAAGGTCACCGGGGCATCGGTGGTGATTATCTGAAGACGGCAACGGGCGCCGGCGTGGGGGGTGAGCAATTGGCCGTTGGCTCCCAATTGGCCCATCCCGGCGGCGACGAACATGGGGATGGTCGCGGCGCTGTGATTGCTGGGGCCGTGCAGTTGTGCGTGGTAGCCCAGGGACAGGATGTAATCGACCATCCGCAGGCCCATGGGCGCCTGGGTCTCGTACGTGCCGTAGTGACCGTGCTCGGCCGCCATACTGGGCGCGGTCTGAGTCTCTTCGAAGTCCTGCTCCAGCGCCAGGCAGACCGCGTTGGGGTACTTAACGTGGTCTTTCCGGTCTTGGTATATGTACCGCAGATCGTGGTCGGTGAATCCCACATCCAAGAATCCCATCTCCACGGCCTTGTCGCGGATCAACTGGGTGACATCGGCTCCGGAGGAAGCGCCGGTGGGCTCCAGGTCGCCGGTCCGGTTCATACTCGGATAGAACTCCTCCATCACCGCTTGGTGTTGGTCATGGTAGGCCTTCATGGCCTCGGTGCCCACGGTGGGCGCCCATTCGGTGTCGGCGGCGTGCTCAACCTGCTGGCGAAGCAGCGGGTATTCCCTGCTGTAGAAATCGATGTCTTTGCTGACCATGGGTATGCCGGGAACGGTTTCCAGTTCTTGGGGGACCGGGATCTCTACGGGGTCCATACCTGCTTTTCTTCCGGGGCGGACCACGACATGACCGACTTTCAACATTTGTCTAGCTCCTTTTGAACCAAGGCTAGTGCTTAACGGAGATTTTGACCCACGGAGTACACGATGTCAACACGCCTAGATGCAAGTTACGTCCGCGATGGTCGAAACCTAGCCGTGGCCTGGAGCGAACAACCGCTCCTTGGAAAGGTTGATGCTGGGCGTCTCGGAAGGGTTTATGCCGTTGAGCAGCCCCAGGTAGTAGCTGACATAATCGCCAAGAACAATCATCGGCAGCGATTGGGTCAGGGGCCCTCCCTGGACTCCAGTAAACATGCGGTTCTCGATCCCCGTTTGGTCAAGCATCTCGCCCAAGACCGTGTACCGGCGCTGAAGTTCGGGCGTTGTTTGGTGTGGTTTAAGCAGCAGCGCAGTGGTGCGTCGGCGTATCTCCAGGCCGCCGGGAAAACTCTCCACCGAATTGTGGAAGAGCTCCGGCAGCAACTCGGCGAAGGCCCAGGATTTGCCGTTCTCGTTGATCTGCGACTTCCACCGAAGGGCCATCCCGGAGAAATTCCCGCCGCCGTACACCAGGATCAGGCGCCCGACCAGGTCTGCCGCCAGCAACTTCGCCGGGTTTTTGTCCGCCGGAACTTCAATCCCTACCTGGGACACCATTGATTCGGCGGCTCCTACGGCTTCCGCCACCTCCCGGTCCGAGATACTTATCACTCCAATGCGGTCCAACAAGGCGGCAAGAAGCATCAGATTGTAGCCCACCGCGCTCCGGGGTTCGCCCGGGGCGTCAACGGTCATCACGGGGATACCCGCCTCGGCCGCCCGCCGGCCTAACGCGCCGCCACCGGTGATGGCGGCCGTGGCGGCGCCGGCTGATTGAGCTTGATCGAACATGGAAAGGGTTTCTTCGGTCTCACCAGAGAAACTGCACACGACTATCAATTGCCCAGGCAGTTGCCCGGGTTGTGGTCCCCGGTTGGTCGAGATTCCGGGGATATCGAAATCACGGACCACCCTGATGTGGGTGCCCGAGGATGGGCCGGCCAGATCGGCGGCCAGGTCCCCTGCGATCGCCGAGCCTCCCATTCCGGCAACTATCACTTCGGTGCACTGCCGCCACTCAGCGGGGAACCCGGTCCTCTTGGCCTCGTCCCAAGCCCGGCTGCACTGGGCGGGCAGACCCTGGAGCCGCCGGTGCAGACCAGAGGGGTCCAGACTCTCGAAGGTAGTTGAATCATCTAAGTCGACCATCAAGTCACCACGGTACCGATATCCGAATCCACAGGACAGGCTCCGGAATCCAAAAAATTGCCTGCAGTGAACTGAGTGTAATCCCAGACTTTACAGACCTCAATAAAGAACGCCCCGCATCCACACAGAATTATTACGGGACTGTACGCTCAATAACCGTTTTGATTTCGGCATCTCAGGCACAATGTATTACTGTGGAAGCCGGCGGAACCGGATGCCCGCCTCCGGAATACTAACGATGCCGATGTTTGAATGAAAAGCCTTGGGTTTATTACTAGTTAGCAGGTAATCGGGTTTTTTATGATTTTCATTCAATGAGCCTAATCTTGCATCAAAAATCAGCGCCATGGCTTCATTGGTAATTATCTCTTACCGGTGTGGATATGGGAGTAAATACGAAGCTTTGCGACAATCATTACCGAACCTGGAAGGAAACGTGGCTTGATATGAGAATTAGCATCCCGGGACTCGGCGGACGCCTCCGCCGGGCCCGAAATGGAACCGGACTGAGCCAGGAGGCGGTGGCCGAGCGGATCGGTGTATCTTGGATGACAGTCCATCGTTGGGAACGATCCCACCGCGCGGTTCCAGACCACCTACTAGACCGGCTTTGCGAACTTTACAATAAACCCATCCGTTGGTTTCTCACCCTAGAGGAAGGGGACTTGGAGCAGGAGAATGGACCGTCCGGGGAGGCGTCGGGGCGGGTCTCGGATGCACCTGCGTCCTATGGCCGGACTTCCAATGCCGCCGGGCGGTTATACCGCAAGATAGCCGACGCTCCTGCCGACTATCTACCGTTGATCGAAAAAGTTGTGGAAGACATCCTCGATGGACTCCGGACCACCAAGCGTTAAACAGGACCCCGGCCCATCAACTCCTTGCCCAGTATTGCCGGCGATGGTATCGCCGGCAATTTTTTAATGCCATTCCGACGTAGCCGGTCCGCTCTTGGAAGCCGTTTCAAAACCTGGAATTTCGAGGCCGGTGTTTGTGAAGGCGAGGGCGTTGACTTTCGACCGGCCATGGCCTAATCTTGCGGACGGAAACAGAATAGCGCGCGGTGTCCCGATTTGATTTCTAGCCAGTACTAGAAATTCCATCGGGAAGAATAGGAAAGCCGGTGAGACTCCGGCACGGGCCCGCCACTGTAACTGGGGAGCCCTTCGGCACGGCATCAGCCAGTCACTGTCCCTCCCGATTCATCGGGACGCCGGGGCGGGAAGGCGCCGAAGGGTGACGATCCACGAGTCAGTAGACCTGCCGCGCAGAACTTGCCGCTTCGTGGATTGAGCGGGCACATGTGTATGCAAAAGCCCCCATTCCGACTCGTCGGGACGGGGGATTTTTATATTGGCAGCCTATATCGGATGGAAATTGGGGAGTTGGGAACGATGGCATCAAAATCGCCGGTCCAGAAAGATGGTTTCACTGCAGAGGAACGACGCGGCCTCTACCGGGCGATCTATTCCCGGAGGGACATCCGGACCTTCAAGAGCGACCCCATCCCGCCCGAGGTCTTGGCGCGGATAATCCGGGCCGCCCACCATGGGCCGTCGGTCGGGTTCATGCAGCCGTGGGATTTCATCATGGTCCGGGACATGAACGTACGCCGAAAGGTCAAGGACCTTTTCGACCGCGAGCGCCAGGCAGCGTCCAGTTTCTATGACGAGCCGCGGCGTTCCCACTATCTGTCGCTTAAGTTGGAAGGGATCTTGGAATCGGCGGTCAACGTTTGCGTCACCTGCGACCCAACCCGGGCCGAAGTGGTCCTGGGACGTAATTCGACACAGGAGACCGATCTGTATTCCACCTGCTGCGCCGTGCAGAACCTGTGGCTGGCGGCTAGGTCGGAAGGTGTGGGCGTCGGCTGGGTCAGCATCTTGAAGCAACCCCAGTTGCGCCAGATATTGGGCATCCCGCACCACGTGATACCGGTGGCGTACCTGTGCCTGGGCTACCCGGTGGAGTTCCCCCCGGAGCCGGTCCTGCAGACCGCGGGCTGGCGCGGCCGGATGGAGCTTGAGGGCCTGGTGCACTTCGACGGCTGGGAAGACCGCTCTGAAAGCGGAGCGTGGGAGGAATTCCGAAGCGCCCTATCCGATACCGTCGACCCCAACCGGGGTTGAACGGAGCATCGGGACGCTCAATACCCAGCCTGGTTCATGGAGAAAAGATAGTGGTGGGCGGTACAGGACTCGAACCTGTGACCCCCTGCGTGTAAAGCAGGTGCTCTAACCAACTGAGCTAACCACCCG
>CAYMZL010000177.1:0-5436 GCA_964394825.1 uncultured Dehalococcoidia bacterium
CCCGTTCGCTGGAGACGGCCCGGAGAGCGCGGCCCATGTTGGAGTTGACCAGGATATGGATGCCGTAGGCAGCCTCCACGTCGGACATCCCCAGGGGCCGGGCCACGTTGTCGGTTACGGCCCGGCGGGCCAGTTCCGAGTCGATCTCGAATGTCCCGGCCAACAGATGCTTCGGATTCAGGAACCCCAACAGCACGTTGGCGTCGGTGACCGTGGCGTCCTGCCCGCCCAGCCGGTAACAGGCCGGTCCTGGGTCGGCCCCTGAGCTCTGGGGGCCGACGCGCAACGAACCGCTGCGGTCCACTGAGGCGATGCTGCCGCCGCCCGCTCCCACCTCGGCCAGGTCGATGGCCGGCACGCGAAGGATGTGACCGGAGCCCCGAAGCAGCCGGTGGCCCACGCTGATCTCGCCGCCGACCTCGTACTCGGGGGCCTGCAGCATCTCGCCGTCTTCGATGATCGACGCCTTGGCGGTGGTGCCTCCCATGTCCAGGGTGATCAGGTTGGAAATCCCAAGCCGTTTTCCCAGGTGGTAGGCGCCGACCACTCCAGCGGCGGGGCCGGACTCGATACAGTAGACCGGGCGCTCCTTGGCGATGTCCGCGGTGGCCAATCCGCCATTGGACTGCATCACGGTCAGAGGCACCCGCACTCCCATCTCCGTCAGGCCGTCGGTGAGCAGGGTCAGGTAGCGCTCCACCACCGGGCGGACGTAGCAATTGATCACGGTGGTGCTGGTGCGTTCGTATTCTTTCATCTCGGGCAGCAGTTCCGAGGAGATGGTCAGGTTCAGCCCCGGCGCTTTCTCCGCCAAAACCTTCGCGATGTACTGCTCGTGCGCCGGATTGGCGTAGGAATGGAGCAGACAGACAGCCACCGACTCGATATCGTTGTCCACCACGTGCTGCACGGCGCGGTCCACGTCAGCCTTGTTCAGGGGCCGCAACACCTCGCCCCGGAAGTTCAGCCGCTCGCCGACTTCCAACCGGAACTGCCGCTTGACCAGGGGCGGGGGCTTCTCGTAATGGAGGTCATAGAGGCGGGGGATGCGGTTGCGCCGGAACTCCAGAATGTCCCGGAAA
Organism: uncultured Dehalococcoidia bacterium; assembly: GCA_964394825.1. Classification (GTDB taxonomy): domain Bacteria; phylum Chloroflexota; class Dehalococcoidia; order Lucifugimonadales; family UBA3495; genus UBA9611. Next base: position 1,083 of record CAYMZL010000177.1, read on the forward strand.
CCCTCGGTGGTGATTAGGGCCGTCTTGGCCCCCTTCTGCTCGATGATCGCGTTGGTCGCCACGGTGAACCCGTGGCTGACTTCGGACACCATGCCGGTGGTGATGCCCAATTCCTGGACGCCGCTGCTGATGCCGTCCAACACCGCCCGGCTGTAGTCGTCTGGGGTGCTGGCCAATTTGCGGGCTAGGACCCGGCCGTCGTCACCCAGGAACACGATGTCGGTGAAGGTGCCGCCGATGTCCACGCCGACGCGGAATTTCTGCATGTGGTTGTTCTCCGTTTGAGCCCTTCGTCTCTGGTGCTGTTTCTCGATGCGCCTTTCCTTTTTCTACGACGGAATCTGGAGCCCGTGGACACCACTGTAATCCGCCGGTGGCCGAGGCTCCCACCCCTCCAGTAATTCCAGGTCCGGATCATAGACCTCGACACCCAGGGGGCGGCACGTGGAGCTTGGGTCAGCGGGGTCAGGCCCCCAGGCGGCCACCGACAGGTCTCCCTGAGGGCAAGTGGAGATGGCGCACAGGAGATCGATCTCAGCAAAGAACTCGAAGAAGTCGCCTTGCTTCGCCGGAGAAGGTTTCACAAAGTACCGGTGGTCTTCAGTCAGGCCCGTGACCTGGAAGATATTCAGGACGTCGTGAACGTCAGACTCAGAGAGGCGGTACGGAGCAACGGCCCGCACCAAGTTGGAGTGGCAACAGTAATCGAAATCTTCCCCAGTCAGCAGTTTGTGCACATACGGATCGCAGCGGGTGCCCAGCAGGTCGTGGCATCCAGCGCCGTCCTCATCAATCCCGTATTTGACGGTGTCGCTCACGATGGTGAGCATCGGCCGAAGATAAGGCAAACAAGACCAGAGCCGGTCATAGGTCGTCACGTGGGCACGGTAGAGTTGCTTGGTGCGCGCCGCCCAGAATCGCTCCCTGGGGTTGTGCAGGTTCCAGGCGTTGAAGTCCGCCACCTGGGGTCCTTCCACGACCACGATCCGGCAAATCTGCCCGGCCCGCACCGGCCATGCCTTGCCGGAGCGGATGGGGACTATGAACTGGTCCACCGGCTGTCCCATTTTGGTGTGGTTGGCGAGCCGGTCGTAAAACTCCCGGTCGACTCCGATGCCATCGCCCGGGCGCGACTCGTAGATCACCCGTGGTCTAGCCATGGTAAATGCCCTCCCGGCGATTTCTGTGCGGGACGCCCGTCATATCGCCCTGCCTATCTTGTGCCCCTCGTACACCGCCTGTTCCACTCCCCTGGGCGCCACGCAGTCTCCCGCCGCGTATAGCACCTCTACCTTCCCCTTGAGGGCGCGGTATAAGCCGTCCTCCGCCGCTCCGCCCACCGCGAACACCACTGCGTCCACCTCCGTGATCTCCCGCTCCTGTTTGGTGATGGTGCTGTACACGGTAACGGAGTCCTCTCCGATCTGTTTCAACGCGGTGCTGGGGGACATTTGCACCCCCTTTTCCATCAGGCGCTGGTAAAGAAGGCGCCAGGTGAGAAGCTCTAAAGAGGCGCCCACGTAAGGCTTGGTGGTTATCAGCTCGACTTTCTTTCCTTGGTCCGCCAATAGCTCGGCCACGTCGGTTCCGGGATGGAGCCCCTGGGTATCCACAACCACTACCTTCTCGCCTAGATCTACGTTCCCCTCCAAGACATCCCTGGCTGAGACGGCGATGCCAAGCTCGCTGCCCGGCACTGGAGGTATGTAGGCATCGGACCCAGTAGCTATTACGACCACCTCGGGGTTGGCCTCCAGAATCATTCCCTCCGAGACCTCCTCCCCCAGCATCACTTCTACTCCCAGTTTTCTCACCTGGTACTCCAAGTAGCGGGCGATCTCCCCAAAATCCTCCCGGGACGGCGCGCGGGCCGCCGTCTTCACCTGGCCTCCCAGATGGCTCGATCTTTCGTAGAGAGTTACAGTGTGGCCGCGCTCCGCCGCCACTCGGGCCGCTTCCAGGCCCGCGGGCCCACCACCCACCACCCATACCCTTTTCGGTGTCGCGGCGGGCTCCAATTCGGACCACTCTTGTTCCCGGCCGGAAACCGGGTTGTAGATACAGCTGATGGCGAGGCCGCGCTCCAAACGCCCGATGCAGCTTTCCATGCAGGCCACGCAGGTGCGGATGTCGTCCAGCCTGCCCTCCCTCGCCTTGTTGGGCAGATGGGGGTCGGCGATAAGCTCGCGCACCATTCCGACCATGTCGGCCTTTCCCTCCGCCAGGACCCACTCCGCCAGTTCGGGGGAATTTATCCTGCCGATGCCGAGGACAGGGATGTCCACCGCCTGTTTTATTCCCTCCCACAAGTACGAGTAGGTGGCCGCAGCGATATACATCGAAGGTATATGTGCCGTCATGCTCCCGACGTCGGAGTAGGTGCTGTTGCTGACGTTGAAGTAGCTGATCTGGTTGGTGGCGGCCAGACGGCGGGCGATGCCCTGCATGTCGTCCAGAGTCAGCCCTCCCTCGACAAACTCATCGCCGCTGATCCTCATCCCCAGCACGAAGTCATCCCCAACGTTCTTCCTGACTTCCCCGATGACCTCCAGAGCAAACCTCAAACGGTTTTCCACGCTTCCCCCGTATTGGTCCGCCCTTTGATTGACCCAGGGCGACATGAATTGCTGGATCAGGTTCCCGTGACCTGCGTGCAATTCCACCCCGTCCATGCCCCCTTCCTTGACTACGGCCGCCGCCCGGCCGAAGGCCCGAACGATCTCCAAGATGTCATCGTCGTCCATCTCGTGAGGCACCTCGCCGCCGGATTCCCACAGGTCGGGAGAAGGCAGAGGCGACGGCGCCATTGAAGGAAGCATGGTCTCGCTGTTGGAGCTCTGCCTTCCGCCGTGGTTGAGCTGGACCAGGATCTTGGCGCCATGGCGGTGTACCGCCTCGGATAGCTGCCGGAAACGAGGAATATTCCTTTCGTCGAAGCTCCATATAGTGTTCATCACGCCGATGTCGTAGCTGGGATGGACACTGGTGGCCTCCATGATGCTCAAGCCCACCCCACCCTTGGCCCGCTCAACGTGATAGTGGATATGCCGGTCGGTCACCAACCGGTCCTGGGCGAAGTTTGTCCCGTGGGCCGTGTTAACGATGCGGTTCCGCAGCGTGATGTTTCCGATCTGAATCGGGCTAAAAAGGTTCGGAAATTTTCCGGCCATTGTTCCACTCCGCGGGCCGTTTGTAGACCTGGACCGGGCTTCGGCGTATCGTCGACGTTATGATAGAGACATCGATTTGATTGAGCAACAAGCCCACGCCGGATTTGACAAAACGCCCTATTGTCGCCATATTAAAACCGCTTTAACTGGAGTAGGACCGTTAAAAAAGAGGACATTTCGTCGACGATTCGTCGGATTATGGCGCTCTTTATATGTTGTTCTGCTGATTATGTCACCTAGACAGAGGTTATAACATGCGAAAAATACTACTAATCATGGTGAGCCTTTTTGCCTTGGGCATGCTGGCTACGGCGTGCGGGAGTGACCCAACACCTGTACCTGCAGGGCCAAGCGTAACGGCTCAAGACATCGAGGCTGCAGTCGACCGTGCGGTAGCCGGCGCGGCAGCCTCTGCGACCTCCGCGGACGAGGTCCGCTCGATAGTCGAGGCGGCGGTCGCCGCGGCCGCGTCCTCCGCTCCGGAGGGTCTGACGGCTGCGCAGGTACAGGGCATAGTGGACGCGGCCCTGGCCGGTCAAGCCGCGCCTACAGGGCCCTTCGTCATCGGTGTGATGGAGTCCCTAACCGGCCCCGGCGAGACCTACGGCAACGTAGCGGTCCAGGCCAAGCTGCTGGCGGTGAGCGAGATCAACGCGGCAGGCGGGATCAATGGGCGCACGCTGAAGCTGATCATTGAGGACTCGAAATGCAATGCCAGGGACTCGATCACCGCGTACACCAAGTTGACCTCGGTGGACGGGGTGAAGATCATCCTTGGCACCTCCTGCAGCGGCGCCATGCTGGGCGCCGCTCCCCTGGCCGAGAAAGACGGGACCATCATGTTCTCCGGTCTGGCCACCAACCCGCTGATCAAAGACGCCGGAGATTTCATCTTCCGGACCGCGATCAACGATGAATTGGTTGGTGTGGACACTGGGAACACGATCTGGTCCGATAACATCCGCAAGCTAGGCACGATTACCGAGGCCACCGACTACGCTGAGGGAGTACGCCGTGAAACCGCCAAGCAGTTCGAGCTACTTGGCGGCGAAATCGTGGCCGAAGAGCGGTACGCCTCGGAGGAGACCGACTACCGCGCCGCCATCACCAGGATTCTTGGAAAGAACCCTGACGGCATCCACATTGCCGCCCAGGCGGAGTTCGCCGGTGGCACCATCGTGAAG
>CAYMZL010000178.1:0-5432 GCA_964394825.1 uncultured Dehalococcoidia bacterium
ACCCCGGTAATCGAAGATGAAGATGTTGGCCCCGGTCCGCCGGTGGGCCAAGGCCAACTCGTCTATCCGGTGGCCGATGTTGCCGCCGTTACCGTGGAACCACAGCCAGGTTAAATTGGGCCCGGCGCCGGGGATGAACCAACCCCGCAAGGTCAGGCCGTCGGAGGTCTGGATGCGGACGTCTTCGTATTTCAGGCCGGCGTCGTTGGACGTGTACAACAGCTCAGCCGCGGGGAAGAACACGAACCGCTTTTCCAACTGGGACCAGAGCACTAGAAAGGTCACTCCATAGGCCAGTGAGGCCCCGATGGCGACGCTGATCAGGACCGGCCGAACGCGCCTAATCATGACCCAAGCATTGACCTGAGCATCAACTTAAGCCGCTGTAGCCGCCCTGAACAGGTTGGACGAATGATGGCGTCTTGGGGTCAGCCCGATGCCGACGCGCCTCGGGTGGCCAACAACTCTTGCAGACCCTCGGAGAAGTCCCGCTTGATGAGGACGGCGTCGCTGCCCAGCGCGCGTGCCTTCCGCAGGGTGTCCGGCTCGCCGTGGGGGCCGTAGGCCACGACTCTAGTCCCCGGCGTTCCCGCTGCCTTCAAGCTTTCCAACGCCTCGGTCCAAACCGGTTCGTCCATCTCCAGGTCCACCAACACCAAAGGCACATCATGAGACGCCGCAGCCTCCATCAGCTTGGCGGCGGTGGACGCGCTGACCGTATCCAGTCCGCCCGCTTCGGCGGCCGCCTCGATGCGAGGCATGAAGAAAAGGTTGCTGGTCAGGACCAGTACGGTCTCTTTATTAGGCATCGGTGTCAGTCTTTAGAGGACCGGGAAGACCGGTCTGAGAAGGGCTTGGCGGGCACCGCCTTTGGGTAGCTCAGCTGCTCTTTCTTGATGGACTCCAGGCGGCCGGCCACGTCGAGGACCTCGGGCCGCTCCGCCTGGCATTTGGGACACCACACCTGCGCCTTGGAGGAGAGCATCATGTTGTCCTTCTTGACCGACACTGTCTCGATCTCGGTCCCACATTCGCCACAGGAACGGACGATGTTCACTTCATTTGCAGGCATTACGTTTCCAGACTGGCGGCAAGAATATCAAGGATGGGCACTATAACTCCAGGCTGTCGGCCAGAATCTCAAGCACGTCTTTGGCGTCTTTCTCGGCGTCCAGGCCCTTGGCCTGGATGCCCTCGGTCATCATCTGGAGGCAGAAGGGACAGGATACGCCCACGGTCTGAGCCTCCGTCTCCAGGAATTGTTCGGTGCGGACGTGGTTCACCCTGGTCCCCTGGCTCTCTTCGATCCACATGTGGCCGCCGCCCGCGCCGCAGCAGAAACCCCGCTCGCGGCAGTGGGAGCCCATCTCCACCAGCTTGAGTCCGGGGATGGCCTTGGCCACGTTGCGGGGTTCGTCGTAAACGCCATTGTGACGGCCCAAGAAGCAGGAGTCGTGGTAGGCCATGGTGACGTTCATCATCTTCACGGGCTTGATCTTGCCGCTGCGGATGAGTTGGTCCACGAACTGGCTGTAATGAAGGACTTCAAAATTCCCGCCCAACTGGGGATACTCGTTCTTCATGGTGTTGAAGCAGTGGGGACAGATGGTCACAACCTTCTTCACGTTGTAGCCGTTCAGGGTGTCGATATTCTGTTGGGCCAGGACCTGGAACAGGTACTCGTTGCCCATGCGCCGGGCCGGGTCGCCGGTGCAGGTCTCCTCGTCGCCCAGGATGGCGAAATCCACCCCGGCGGCCTTCAGCACTTTGGCCATGGACCGGGCGATGGCCTGGCTGCGTTGTTCCAGGGCGGGGGTGCAGCCGACCCAGAACAGCACCTCAGCGTTGGGTTTCTCGGCCAGGGTGGGCACCCCCAGTCCCTCCGCCCAATCGGTGCGGGAATACTGAGTGCCGCGCCAGGGATGGCCCCGCTGTTCCATGCTGAGCAAGGCGTTCATGGCCGACTCGGGGGCCTTGGCCTCTTCCAGGAGCAGGTAACGGCGCATGTCCATGATGGTTGGCACGTGCTCCACGACCACCGGGCATTCTTCCATGCAGGCGCCGCAATTCAGACAGTCCCAGATGGAGGCCTCGGATATGACCCCGTCCAGGATGGGCGAGGGCTCCACATGGTCCGGGTTGCGCTCGCCCTGATGGCCGATGGCAACCATGTGGTCCTTCAGGTTCTCCACGATGTGCATCGGCGAGAGCTGCTTGCCGGTCAGGTTGGCCGGGCAGGCGTCGGTACAGCGGCCGCACACGGCACAGGCGTAGCCGTCCAACAGTTGCTTCCAGGTGAAGTCCTGGACGCGCCCCGCGCCGAATTTCTCGGTGTTTTCCAGATCGATGAGAGGGAGTGCCCCTTTTGGCTCCAACGACCGGAAGAAGGCGTTCACCGGGGCGGCAAACATATGCATGTGTTTGGTGTAGGGGATGTAGACCGTGAAGATCAGGATGATGGACAGGTGAGTCCACCAGAAAACACCCTGCAGGGTGCCGGCGGCGCCGGTACCCAGACCCCAATCGGAGAACAGATTGCCCAGGGCGTTGCCGATGGGAACGTCCGCCTCGGGGCCCGTGCCGCCCTGGGCAACCAAAAAAGCGTGGGTCAGCAGGGTGGAGACCATCAACCCGCTGATGAGGACGACGATGATTACGGCATCGGCGTGACGGGTGAGGTCGTAGCTGAGACGATTTGGTTTGACCACCCATCGCCGGACGGCCGCCCAGACCAGGACAACGAACAACACTCCGGCCAGGATGTCCAGATAACTGCTGTAGACCCTGACTCCGGTCTCGGTGAGCAGCCACTCGGGGAATCCCCGCCACGCCGAAGCGGCGAAGATGAAGATGCCGTAGCTGAGCATGAACGTGAGGAATCCCCAGAAGATGGTGGCGTGGCCGATCCCGGCATAGTCGCCGTACCGCACTCTCTGAAGGACCTTCTGTTGGAAGAGGGTGATGAGCAGCGCGCCGTTCCACCTTTCCAAGAGGTGGTCGAACCGGGCGGTCTTCTTACCCTGGAGCACCAGGTGGACTACCCTGGAATAAAAGGCGTAATTGAATACGGCCAGGGCCAGCCCCAGCAGCACGAACACGCCGACCCACAGGGGCAGGGCTCCAATATCTCCAGGAGGGACCAAACTCTACACACCCTTCCGCGGACGGTGGACCGTCCAGGCGGCGATATACGTATCCGATAGATTGCCAGCGGCCCTAAGTCTATCACGTGGCAGGCGCGGCCCACCAAGCTTGGGCCACGCCTGAATCGTCCCGTTCGCCGGCGCCCGGGCCAAGAGCCCTTGATCTAGAAGTCTTTGATCCGGGGTATGACCTCACGGCCCAGCAGCTCGATCTGCTTGAGCACCTGCTCCTGCGGCATGCCGGGCCACTGCATCCGGCAGATCATGTGGTTCACGCCCAGATCTTCAGCATAACGGCGAAACTCGGATACTATGTCGTCTGGCGAGCCAAGCAGAAACCGGTCTTTGGCCAGGTCCTGGTAGGGCACCCGGAAGCTCTCTTCACCCGGCAGGGCCTTGTCCTGGCCCCAGGCGGCATAGGCTTCGTATTTGCTCTCAAGATATGGTTGGCTTTCGATATAGGCGGTTTCCCGGTCCCGGGCCACGTACATCTCCCGCATCATGGGCAGTTCCTCCGGGACCGGCTGCCCGAACTCGTCCAGGGCCGCTTTATACCGGGTCCATTGCTCGGCCACCATGGGCACGGTGGCGTGGGGATTGATGAGCCAAGGGTAGCCCCAACGGGCGGCGCGGCGGATGGCAACGTCGTTGTTGGCGGCCACCCAGATGGGGGGATGAGGGTGCTGGACCGGTTTGGTGCTGATCTTGGTCTTAGGCACGGTGTAATACTTGCCGTTGAACTCGACCTCGTCTTCGCTCCAAAGCCGTTTGATCAACTCCATGGCCTCGTTCATGCGTCCAACCCGCTCGCTCCGGCGGACGCCGAAGGCGGTGTACTCCTCATCACGGTAGCCGAGGCCGACGCCGAAGACGAACCGTCCGTTGGTGATGCAGTCCATGGTGGCGATGCTTTCGGCCAACTCCACCGGGTTATGGAGGGGCACCAGAATGACGGTGGCGGCCACCTGCATGTCTCCAGCCTCGGCGGCCAGCCGGGACAGCAGGGGAAACACCGTGCTCATCTGGTAGGGGGCGGCCAGGTAGTGCTGGCCGGTGGCGATGAGACTGAATCCCGCATCCCGGGCCGCCCTCACCTGTTCCACGCTGTCTTGTATCTTCTGGGGCATGGACTCGCCTGGTAGATACTGGTTGGTGACGAAAAATCCCAGTTTCAATTGGTCTCCTCTTCACATATTCTAGGTTGGGACCGGGGCACGCATAAAACGCAAACCTATCTCACACATCAATTCGCGGCCAGCCGTGTGATTTGATCCGTGGGCTTTTGGCGGCAATTTTAAAAACCACTTGCCACGCCTCTGGAGAACCAGTAGAATCCGCGATTGACGCCTGGATTTTATACTCACCTATAAAAGTAGGAGCAGCATGAAAATCGCACGGTTCCGCAGCAATGGAAGGACCGCATTCGGGGTGGTCCAGGGTGATGAGGTGGTGGAGATCCGCGGCAGTATCTATACCCGGTTCCGCATGACCGACACCAAACACCCACTGCAGGACGTGAAGATATTACCTCCAACCGAGCCCTCGGAGATGTGGGGGCCAGGTCTAAATTTCGCCAACCATCTGGAATTCGCGGCCGGGGTCTTGGGCGAGAAGAACCCGAAGGTCCCCGAACATCCCGAGCCCTGGGTCAAAGCCAGGGGAGCGCTCACCGGCACCGGAGAACCGATCATTCTCCCCAAGGACTCTTCCGGCGACATCCATTACGAGGGCGAGGCCGTGGCGGTCATCGGCAAGATATGCCGCCGGGTGACCCCGCAGGAAGCCCCCAAGTGCATCCTGGGATACACCTGTGGCAACGATGTAAGCGACCGCACCTGGCAACGGGAGGATTGGACGTTCTGGCGGGCCAAGGGCGCCGACACCTTTGCCCCGGTGGGCCCCTGGATCGACACCGATGTCGACCCTCAGAAACTGGAGATGATTGTACGGCTAAACGGCGAAGAGGTACAGCACGGCCACACGGAGGAGATGCTGTTCACTTTTGCCGAGATCGTCAGCTACATCAGCCAGCACGTGACCCTGCGGCCGGGAGATTTGGTCTACTCGGGCAGCACTGGGGTCACTGTGGCCATGAAGCCGGGAGACCTCGTGGAGGTTGAGATACCAGGCATCGGTGTTTTGAGCAACCCGGTGGAGGCGGAAGCCGCCTAGGGCGCTGAGCGGCGCATCTTCGGAACAATGCTCATACACGCACGTAGGGGCACGGCATTGCCGTGCCCCTACGCCTTTGATGCGATGGTTGCGGGGTCTTTACTTCAGGCTAGAAAT
>CAYMZL010000179.1:0-5426 GCA_964394825.1 uncultured Dehalococcoidia bacterium
GGATTCCGGCCTGCGCCGGAAAGACGGGCCACTCGGGGATGTTCAATCGAGTGAATTTCGGGATGACTCATGTTGTCTCAACCTGCGGAGAACGTCTGCACCAATTTTCAGAAAATGCAGTTAGGGTCAAGCGCTCACCCTGAGCTCCGACCGGGAGTCTAGAGTCGCCCCGATGCATCGGGGGACCTGTCCAGCCACTAGCTCTGGGAAACGGATTTCCTGGGAGCAACCAAAATCCCCCCTTGGTCCCCCTTTGTCCCGATTCAGATCGGGAGGGGTTGGGGGGATTTCCGTATCTTCTCTGAAATCCCAGATACCCGGCGTCCGCCCAGCGCGTCGGCCAACACTTTCACCAGATGCTGCGCCTTTCGCCCGGTCCACGGGCATTGCCAGCCTGGATCGATTTTCGTGAGCGGGTGGCCGCGATGGCTTAACGCTTGTTTGGGTCCTTGGCCCAGCCTTCGCCCCAGGAGACATTGGCAAGATTCCTTGAGCGCCGCACTTCGTTGATGGTCAACACGCCCCGGTCCAGGAGTTGGACTTCGCGGGATACCCGGGTGGACTCATCTTCGTTCAGCGCCTCGATGGCGCTTAGGTCAAACTCCAGTTCCAGACCGCCGTACCCCAGTGCCGGAAACAAGTTCCGGGTAACTTGCTCGGCCAGAAAACGCATCTCCGGGACCATGGTGTTGCGCCAGAAGAAGCGCTCGGCGGCGTTCACGTTGGAAAAGGTGGCCCGCTCGAGGTCAGACAGCAGCGGTTTGGGCACGCCGTAGGTGCGGCTGACCTCTTCCAAGCTCCAGCGCAGCCCTTGGATAAAGTCCATCTCGCGGTGGCTGATGCCCAGGGTTTTGATGTCCCGGACAAAGCTGGCGACGGCGGGCCGGTGGGCATTGGCCGGTCCACGGAACCGGGCCTCCCAGCGGCGGTAGAACTCCTCCATCTCGCTGTCGGTCATGGTCTCGTTGGTCAGCAGGACGAAATCGGGCTGGGCCGAGTTGCGCAGAAAGTTGCGGTTGAACCGCAGGCTGTCTTTGGCCATGTCCGCGGACATGCGCACCGGGGCTATGGGCGACAGGCCGGCGTACTCTTCCAGCGGGTTGAAGTACCGGAACCACACGATCTCGTCGGGCGTGTAGGCCACCTGGCCGTTCCGCCCGTCGTAGACAAAACCGCGTATGTACTGGCGCCGGTCGGGGATGATGCGGACACGGTCGGGCCGCAGGGGCCAGATCTCCGGTTGCCCATTTTCATCGCGCTCGACAGCCCAGAACGCAGACCCCCACAGGTTCAGGTAGATCTCGGTGGCCCGCCAGAGGTCGCCGCTGGTGTACCAACGGTTCACCCGCTCCAATATCCGCTGGGCCGGATGGTCCCGTTCCACCGGGACCCGGCCACCAGACGGGGTGGTCCGGTAGACGATGGCCGGAGCACGGCTGAGCGCCTCCGCCCTCAGCCGGATGGCGGAGTACACCGGCACCGACGTGGCGTAGTATTCACCGTATTCAGTGCGTGCCCAACCACCGTTGGACCCGGGGAAGCCGGAGAACCCGTCGATGTCTGCGGCTGAGGCCCGGTTGGCCCGCTGCACCGTGGGCAGCGTTCCCAACGTTCTTGTGTAACCTGGAAGCAGGCGCAGGGCTGTTTCCCTGATCCTGGCTCCCGTTTCCTTAATCAATCGATAGGTCCGGCCGTAGACCCGGACCGCCACCAAGCGGTCCGGCGCCGGGCCCGGCGGCAATAGGGACTGCTGCCTTTCTCTCATGTCCACAACCTCGTCTTGTTGGCCGATTCCAAGAAGGCCAGCATCAGCGCGTCGGCCTTATCCGGGGAGGGCAGCCCCCGCTGACGCATGGCCTCTTTGCTTTCCATCAGTACCCGGCCCTGGCTGTCGTAGCTGTAGCGCAGGGCCGCCAATTCGCCCATCAACTGATGGTCGTTGGGGATCGCGATCTCGCCCGAGGCGAATAGCTCTTTGAGCCGCCAATAGCCCTCGGCCCGCACGTTGGCGAATATCCTTTCTTGGCTGGCGCGGCGGGCCACGTTGATCGCCTTGATCGGGTAACCCTGTTCCTTGAGGCGGTCAACCACCCCGGCCCCCACGCCGATCTCGTCCACGCAAACCCGTTCCGGGGAGGTCTCCCGTATGGCGGCGGCCACCCAGCCAGCCAGTTGCATGGTGTCCATGTCCCGGAAGGTGCGGACCTCCATCACCCGGTTGCCCTGTCTGCGTAGGATGACACTCCGGTCGGAACCGAACCGGGCCACGTCCACCGCCAGGACCACCTCGCCCGGAGCATCCGCTGCGCCGTCCTCCTGACCCGTGGCCCAGCGCTGGGCCGCCTCTTCAACATCGCTCAGGCCGATCAGGGTGTCTTCCGCCTGGTCGGGGAACTCGCCCAGCACCCGGGCCCGGTAGATGGGGTTGTCCTCGCCCCAAGTCTCCCGGCGTTCTTCCACCCACCTGGCTGACGTCAGCCCAGGGATCACCGTCTTCCCTTCTTGCACGTTGGGGCTGTCCAGGGCCGAGATGGTGATGTTGTGGTAGAGTTGCCGCTCCTCGTAGAAGGCCCGGCGGAAGGCGCCGGTTACAGTTGTCGGATTGCCGATCAGCAGCAACAACGGGTCGGCGGAGGTCATCACCGCCTCGATGGCCTCGTATATCTCGTCGCTGACCCCTTCCGCCTCGTCGACGACGATCAGCATGTTGGGGCTGTGGAACCCTTGAAACTGGTCGGCGCTCTCGGCGGATAGGCCCATGGCGTAGCGGTCGTCGGAGATCTCCCAGCGGGTGTCCAGCATCTTGCCGCCCAAGATTTGGGCGTTGGGACGATATAGGCGGTGGACCTGCCTCCAGAGCACATGGCGCACCTGGCGGAAGGTGGGAGCGGTGCTGAGGGCGATGGCGGCGTCCCGGTGGGCGTATAGGAACCAGAGCAGGGCCACGGCCGCGCAGAAGCCCTTGCCCAGGCCGTTGCCCGATTTAACCGCCACCCGGCGGTGCTCCACCAAGGAGCCCAAAACCTCTCGCTGTTTTGCCCAGAGCCTCACCCCCAGGATGTCGGAGGCGAACTCCAGCGGCGTCGGGACGATGCCCGGCTGTCCCTGCATCCGGCCTAGCTCTGGGCCGGATAACCGGACTGGACGGCCGTGGTCCGCGGCCTTGGCTCTTTACCGGGACCGGCCTGGGGACTGTTTGGCGGCCTGGTTGGCGGGCTGAACAGATAGCCGCATTCCTGGCAGCGGAATACGTCGTTATCGTCTTGCTGTTTCTTGTCCAACGGGATCAATCGGAGCGACTGGCAACGTCGGCAGTGCAAAGCGTGTTACCTCCAGCAGATGGGCGATACGTAAAAAAGAACGGACCCTCGATGAAGGGTCCGTCCCTGTTGGTAACACGCTAGGGTTCTGCAATCCAAGGTGTCAACCGCCGGTCCGTCATTTCCGGACCGCCCGTTGCCGGCTGAATTGCCCCGGTCCAGAGAGGCTAGCTGGGATTGTGCTTGTTTAGGACCTCAACAACGCGAGGGTCGATGCCGCCCAATTCCACGCCGCCGTCGGCCCTTGCGATGCCGAGGTGGGCATCCCTCTGGATCTCTTCCCAGTCGGGCTCCAGTTCGTAACTGTCCCGAAGCTCGTCAAACATAGCGTCAAGGGATTTTTTGTCAAACATAATCTGCTGGCTGCGTCCTCCTCATTTTCTCCAGGCCGGACCTCGGCCCAACCATTTGTTCAAGCAAGCCCGGCAGGGACGTTACGGGCTGTTATTGCCCCGGACCACGCAAGCTGCGGCGAGGGCTAGTCTACAATTTTTCCGTGACCGTGGCAAGTCTGAACTGTGCCCGCGCCAGGCATGGGACGGGGAGCCTCAATGAACCCTCTCATGCTTCCGCCCGTCTTGGTTCGGAGGCGCGGCAGCGGTGGACCGCCGTTTGGTCTGAAGGATGTAGACCACGACGACGAAAACAGGGATGGCAACGATGGCCAGCCCCATCACCGCAACCACCGCCCAAGACGCGGGACCGAAGAGCTGGTCAATTCGCTCCTTGATCCAGTGCAGCAACTCCGGATCGGCGGCGCCGCTTTGATGGGCGAGAATGAAACTGATGAACGCGGCCATGGCGGCCTGCTAATCCCCGGCTGCGGCCGCCGGGACCGCTGTCTGGTAGCGCACCGAGAATTTTCGCTCCTTGATGCTGAAGGCCGATAGAGCGGCCGGGAACAGGAGCGCTCCTCCCACGGCGAAGGGCAGAGTGTATGAGCCGGTGATGTCGAAAAGCAGGCCGGCCGCAAGGATGCTGACGAAGGAGCCCACCTGGTGGCAGAGGAAGGATATACCAGAGATTGTCCCCAGCGCGCGGACTCCGTATACGTCGGCTATGAGAGAACTGGTCAGGGGCACGCTGGCGATCCAGGAGAAGCCGGCAAGCACGGCGAACACCCAAACACCCGTTGCTCCAGGCATGACCAGGAGAAACAGGAAGGCCACACCGCGCAATGCATAGACGGCGGCCAGCAGGTTCTTGCGCCCAAATCTATCACCAAGCAGGCCTGCCCCCAAGCCACCCGCTACATTCAATGCCATCATGACACCGAAGATGATGGCGGCCATGGAAGCTGATACGCCCTGGCCGATGGCGTAGGGCACGAAATGGGCCGCGATCATGCCGGTGGTGACGCCACAGACGGTGTAGGCGGCGGAGATCTGCCACATGGGCCAGGACCGGAACGACTGGGCCCATTCATCGGCCTCTATCGGACCGCGCCGGCGCGCGAGCGCGTCGTCGTGGGAGCCGTCGGCGGTGTCTCCGTCGGGCTGGAGGCCCATCTCCGCGGGGTCGTCTCTGATGAAGAAATACACCATGGGCAGAGCCAGCAACAGTATCACTAGACCCAGGGCCGCCCAGGTCACCCGCCAACTGGTCGCTTGTAGCAAGAACATGCCGAAGGGGACCAGCATAAGCCCGCCCAACGACGCTCCCGCCACGTTCAGCCCCAAGACCGTGGACCTCTTGCGGTGGAACCACTTGGACAAAAGCGCCATGGTGTTGGTGATGGAGGCGCCGCTCATGGCAGTAGACAGCACTATTCCGAACACAAAGAACAGGAATAGGAAGTGGAATGTGAGGCTCAGGGACGCGGTGGCGAGTCCTGCCACGACCAGACCGATCAAGATGACGTTCCGGCCGCTGAAACGGTCGAACAACCGGCCGATGAAGGGCTGGGTGAGGCCGTTGACCAAAAAGCCGGTGCCCACGGCCAGCGACAGCATGAATCGAGACCAACCGAACTCGTCTTCCAATGGGATGATGAATATGCCGAAGCTGCTGCGTGCGCCGGTGGTGACGAAGGCGACGAAGCCCGTCGCAACGACTACATACCAGCCGAAATAGATGGGTTTTTGGGTCTTTTCGGTTTTTTGCATC
>CAYMZL010000180.1:0-5364 GCA_964394825.1 uncultured Dehalococcoidia bacterium
CCGTCACTCTGGACCGGCCGGATAACGGCAACCGGATCGACGCGGAGATGGCCGACGCCATCCAAGAAGTCTGCCGCCTGATCGCGGAAGACGACCGGCTACGGCTGTTGGTCCTGACCGCCAACGGCAACGTCTTCTCCATAGATGAGGGAGTCGACACTGCCGGAAGACCCATTAAAGGGAGTGATGCTCCCAGGAAACCTGGCGAGCCAGTGGCGGGGTTGGCGATCCCGGTGTTGGTGGCCCTGAACGGCGACGCCACCGGGCCCGGACTGGAGTTGGCCTTGGCGGGGGACCTGCGCATCTGCGTCCCCTCCGCCCGGTTCGCGTTTCCCGGTCTGGCGCGGGGCGTTCTACCCCAGGACGGCGGCACCCAACGGCTGCCCCGGCTGGTCGGGCCGGCCTGGGCCCGGGACATGCTCCTCACGGGCCGCATGGTGGATGCCAATGAGGCCCTGGCCATCGGCCTGGTGAACCGGGTGACGGAGAACCCCGGCCAACTGACGGCCGCGGTGGATGAACTGGCGGCGCAGATCACCGGGGGAAGCCCCATCGGAGCCCGCTACGTCAAGGAGGCGGTGGGCAAGGGGATGGACCTGTCCCTGGACCAGGGTCTCGCACTGGAAGCCGATCTGAACGTTATACTGCAAAGCACCTCGGACCGGGCCGAGGGCATCAAGTCATTTCTGGAGAAACGGGGCCCCAAGTATTCGGGGTCTTAAAAGGCGAAAGGGCTTATCTATATAGGAAAGGGGATCCTGTGAAGCTAAAGCTGGACCTCCACACCCATGTGTGGGAGGCGTTTAATTTCGCGCCGCCGTCCGTGGAGATCGCGGAAAAGGTGGTGACGCAGATCAAGTCCAAGGGCATCGACGGCATCGGCATCACCGACCACCACAACAAGGAGTGGGCCTTCGAGTTCCGCGATCTGGTGGAGAAACACTTTCCCGGACAGGTGCACATATTGCCCGGGTGGGAGATCGAGATCCGGCCCGAGGCGAACCCCTTTGCCGAGTACCAGGTGGCCGAGCTTTTCTTGCCCAACGGCGGCGGAGTCTTCCGCACCTACTGCCACCCCGGCTATTACTCCCCCGAGATCCTGATCGAGCCGGATATTCACGCCATCGAGATCGACAACTACATCCACAACTGGCACATCCGGAAGGACCAGGTGGCGGAGGCCGCGTCAGAACACGGCCTGATGCTCGTAGAAGTGAGCGACGCCCATAACCTGGAGAATATCGGCCTGCGCTATACCGAAGTGGAACTGGACGAACTCTACGCCAGGGCCGTTCCCCAGGATTAAATTCTCCCATGTCAACTTCGTCCGCATTCGAAACCTTGCTGTTCCAGAAGCGCGGCGCCGTGGCCCACATCTCGTTGGACCGGCCCCAGGTGGTGAACGCCTATAACGTTCAGATGAGGGACGACTTCTCCGAGGTATTGGCGGCGGTGCAACAGGACCCGGAGGTCCGCGCCCTATTGATAACCGGCGAGGGCCGCGGGTTCTGCGCCGGCGCCGACCTGACCGAGTTCGGCGCCGCTCCGTCTCAGGTGATCGCCCGGCGGGTGCGCTGGCAAAGGGACGTTTGGGGGCAACTGGTAAACTTGGACAAGCCCGTCGTGGCCGCCGTGCACGGTTACTGCATCGGCTCCGGTCTGGAGATCGCCCTGCTGTGCGACCTGAGGATCGCCGCCACCGGCACCGTGTTCGCCCTCCCCGAGGTCCAACTGGGGATGGTCCCGGCGGCGGGCGGCACCCAGACCCTGCCCCGGGCGGCAGGCAGGTCCAGGGCGATGGACCTGTTGCTCACGGGGCGTCGGTTCCAGGCTGAAGAGGCCCTTGCCATGGGCCTGGTGACGCGGCTCGTACCGGCGGAATCGCTGCGGGACGAGGCCTGGCGGCTGGCCGACAGCCTGTCGGAATTGCCCGTTGCGGCGGTGGCCGCATTGAAACAATTGCTCCGGCAGGGAATGGACCTGGGCCTGCCGGAGGCGTTGGACCTGGAATCCCGGGCCTCGGCGAAGCTGGCCGCATAATCCGGCGCAGTTAAACGCGAGAGCATATAAATGAACACTTCTGAATTCTTGACCATCGCCGGGGCCATCGTTCCGGACCGCCCCGCCGTTATATTCGACGGCCGGACCTTCACCTTTGAAGGTCTGACGGAGCGGGTCAACCGGCTGGCCAACGGTCTCTCCGAGATGGGGGTCGGCCCCGGAGACCGGGTGGCCACCATGCAGGTCAACACCAACCAGTGCATCGAGGCCTACTTCGCCGCAGCCCAGTTGGACGCCATCTACGTGCCCATAAACTTCCGGGCCAAGACCCAAGAACTGGCCCAGATGCTGGACATCGTCCAGCCCTCCTGTCTCCTCATCGGCGAGCGTTATCTTCCGTTGGCCGCCGGGGGCAGCGTCCCCTCCGAAAGGGTCGTCGTTCTGGACGGGGAGGCCGCCGGCGGCTTTCTGAATTATGACGCTCTCTTGGCCGGCGCTTCCCCGGAGCAGATGCACTTTCCCGAGGCCGGCGACGACGACACCACGGTGATCATGTTCACCGCCGGCACCACCGGGGCGCCCAAGGGCGTGATGCTGACCCACGACAGCTTTTCCTCCTACCTGCTGGCCAACGTCGAGCCCGCCGACCCGGACGTCGAAGAGAGCAACCTGATAACCGTGCCCTTCTATCACATCGCCGGACTCCAGGCCGCCTTGGCCGCGGTCTACGGTGGGCGCACCCTGGTCGTGATGCGCCAGTTCGAGCCGGCGGAATGGCTGCAACTGGTCCAAGAGTACCGGGCCAACCGCGCCATGTTGGTGCCGACCATGCTGAAACACCTCATGGAGCATCCCGACTTCTCCGATTACGACCTTTCGTCTCTGAGTGTCATCACCTACGGCGCGGCCCCCATGCCCCTGGAGGTCATCCGTGAGGCCATCGGGAAATTCCCCGGCGCGCGGTTCATCAACGCCTTCGGCCAGACCGAGACCGCTTCAACCATCACCATGCTGCCGCCGGATGACCACGTGCTGGAGGGCAGCCCTGAAGAGATCGAGACCAAACTCAAACGGTTGACGTCCATCGGCAAACCTTTGGATGACGTCGAAGTGGAGATCGTGGACGAGGGGGGAAAAACCGTCTCTGTGGGTGAGACCGGGGAGATTGTGGCCCGGGGCTCCCGCATGATGGCGGGCTACTGGCAGCAGGAAACGGCCACCCGCGACGCCCTGCGCGGCGGGTGGGTCTACACCGGAGACCTGGGTTACCAGGACCAGGACGGTTACATCTACCTGTCGGGCCGGGCCAAGGACTTCATCAAGCGGGGCGGAGAGATGATCTCCCCCGAAGAGGTGGAGCAGGTGCTCCGTTCCCACCCTGAGTTGGACGACGCGGCGGTGATCGGCGTCCCCGACGCGGAATGGGGCGAAGAGGTGCGGGCCGTGGTTGTGGGCCGCGCCGACCGGGTCACCGAGGAGCAGATCATCGAATACTGCCGGGATAAGCTGGCCGGTTTCAAGCGGCCCCGCTCGGTGGTGTTTGTCGGGGAGTTGCCCCGCAACGTGATGGGCAAGGTCCTGAAGCGGGACCTGCGGGAAGAGTACGGCTATCCGGTGGAGAACCGGCATCAGACCCCGGGGATTCATTAGATACCACGGGCGCCACGGGGTTTAACAGAGCCGGGGTATGGGAGCTAGTGAGCATATGAAAGCAGCGGTCGTCGGCACCGGGGGAGTGGGCGGTTACTTTGGGGGCCTCTTGGCCCGCGCCGAACATGAGGTGACCTTCATCGCCAGGGGCGCCCACCTGGAGGCCATCAAACGCAATGGACTCAGAGTGGAGAGCCAACTGGACGGCGACTTCACCGTGCCCGGCAACGCCACCGACGACACGGCCGAAGCCGGGCCCCAAGACCTGGTGCTGTTCACGGTGAAGATGTTCCAAAACGCCGAAGCCGTCAAGTTGCTGGCGCCCATGATCGGACCGGAAACCGTAGTGTTGACTCTGCAGAACGGCATCGACAACGGCGAGATACTGGGCGAGGCCGTAGGCGCGTCCCAGGTGATGATCGGCTCGGCCTACATGGAAGGCCGCATCTCCGAGCCGGGAGTGGTCATCCAGGGCGGGCCTGGCATCGCGGCCTTTGGGGAGATGAAGGTTGGCATCAGCCGCCGGGGCGAGAATCTGCTCCAGCGGTTTCAGGAAGCCGGCTGGCGGGTGAATCTCCACGAAAACATGCCCGGCATGCTCTGGAAGAAATTCGCCTACATCGCCGGTTCCGCCGCCGTCTGCGCCGCCGCCGACTGCGTTTACGAGGAGATGCGGACCAAGCCGGAAACCAGGGCCTTGATCCAGAGCGCCGTCGAAGAGGCGCTGGCCGTGGGCCGTGCCCGCGGCGCGCCCATCATGTCCGACTCCCTGGCCTGGGCCATGGACTCCCTTGACCGGTTTCCAGGCCAAGGCCGGGCGTCGATGGCCAAGGACTTCACCGAACAGCGTCCAGTTGAACTTGAGGGCCTGACCGGCACCGTGGTCCGAATGGCCCGGGAGCTGAATGTCCCCACCCCCGCAAACGATTTCCTCTACGCGATATTGAAACCCCGCGCCGCCCGCATCGAAGCCCTCCAAGACACTGGTTCCTAGAAGTGGTTTCAAAACGTGGTTCGACAAGCTCACCATGAGCGGGGCGTTGCGTCAAAATTGTCATTCTGAGGAGCGCCGTAGGCCGACGAAGAATCCCGTTTCACCACAACGGGTCAAACCAGCGGCAACGAGACCCCTCGTCCCGACGGAATCGGGGCTCGGGGTGACAGAGGGCGGCGTACAGGAATTCCCGATACCATCGGAGCCACGGATATTATTTTCACTTTTGAGGCAAGGCCCAGAGCGGGCAAACAGCTAATTTCCGCTCATCCTGAGCCTGTCGAAGGACCGTTCGCTGATGTCCTTGCCCTTAGGCAGTGGTATACTCTCCGTGGCTAAAAACCCGGCTGGGGATGGGTCTTTTTTCCACACGCCGCCCCCCGGAAAGCAGACAGAAACACGGCCGGTCCCGGCCTTGACCCGGCCCTTCTTAGACCGGCGCTCAGTTCGAGAACACATCGCAAACACACATTTCAGGAGGCGGCCCCGAATGAAGACGATCGAAGCCATAACCGAGATTCTCAAGCGGGAGGGTGTCCAGTACCTTCCATGCTTTCCCACCACCCCGGTGATCGAAGCGGCCGCCGAGGGCGGTATCCGGCCCATCGTCTGCCGCCAGGAGCGGGTCGGCGTGGGTATCGCCGACGGGATCAGCCGTGTCTCCAACGGCGACCAGATGGGGGTGTTCGCCATGCAATACGGGCCGGGGGCCGAGAACG
>CAYMZL010000181.1:0-5344 GCA_964394825.1 uncultured Dehalococcoidia bacterium
AGATGCAACCTTGCCAGCCTAAGAAGAGCCCCGGCAGCAACTGCCGGGGCTTCTTTTGTCGTTGACCGGGGCTGACCTAACGGCCCATGGCGTAGCCGTCCCTTCTGGGATCGGCGCCGCCGTTGCGGCTTCCCCGCTCTGGGTCCACGTGGATGGCGCACAGGCAACCCATTCGCGGCGTAAAGTCGTCCCAGACCTCCACGTTGTGACCACGCTTGCGCAGGTCGGCGACCACGTCCGGGGCGATGCGGCCTTCCACTCCGACCAGGCCCGGGTGGTAGGCGTGGGGCCAGAAGGAATTGGGGAAGCTCCAGGTGGAGACGCGGGGCGCTTCGATGGCCTCCTGCACTTCCATGCCGAACTCGGCCACGTTCAGGAACAATTGGACCATGGACTGGGGCTGTACGTCGCCGCCCGGCGTGCCGAAGGGCATCATCACCTTGCCGTCCTTCATGGCCAGGGCCGGGTTGGGGGTCAACCGGGGCCGTTTGCCCGGTTGCAGTGAGCTGGGATGGTTGTGGTCCAGCCAAGACTGGGAGCCACGGCCGGAGATGATGAATCCCAGACCCTTCACGATGGGGTTGTAGCCAATGGTGTCGCTGGGCGTGGCGGAAAAGGCGTTGCCCCAACGGTCGACCACGGAGGCGTAGCTGGTGTCGGCCTGGAGCCCGCCGCTCACCGGCTCCGGCCGGGCCGGTTTGCCGTTGGGCGACTGCATCCCCTGGTGACGCCAAGGGTCGCCGGCATCCGGCATCTGACCGAAGGCCTTGCGAGGGTCGATCAGGGCCCGGCGTTCCTCGGCGAAAGACTTGGACAGCAAGCCTTCCATGGGCACGTCCACGAAGTCCGGGTCGCCGTAGTAGCCGTCCCGGTCGCTGAAGGCCAGGTTCAGGGCTTCCAGCAATGAGTGGATGTAGTCTGCGCTGTTGTGACCCATGCCCTTCAGGTCCATGCCCTCGAGGATCTGCAGGGCCTGGATGCTCACCGGGCCTTGGCACCATGGCCCGCAGGTGTAGACGTCGATCCCCTTATAGGTGCCGTGGGCCGGGGTGTCGACGCCAACGTGGAAGTCCGCCAGGTCCTCCATGGTCAGGAGGCCGCCGTTCTCCTGGTTGAATCTCACCATCTCCTGGGCGATGTCGCCCTTGTAGAAGAAGTCACGGGCCGCTTGAATCGCGGCTTCCCGGCCCTGGGAGGCGTTGTCCCGCTCAATCTCGATCAGGCGCATGAAGCTGCGGGCCAGGTCCGTCTGTACCAGGATCTCGCCGGTCTTGAAGCTTCTCCCTCCGGGGAAGAAGATCTCGGCGGTGGAGGGCCAATTGGTTTGGCCGCTGGTCTCGTGGGTCAGGTCATCTCCGGTCTTGGCCAAGGCCGAGGCCAATGAGGCGGGCACCGGGAAGCCGTGCTCCGCCAGTTCCATGGCCGGGGTGACCACCTGCTCGAAGGTCATGGTCCCGTAGAGTTTCAGGGCGGTCATCCAGGCGTCGGCCCCCGCCGGGGTCACCGTGCGGGGGATGCCGGGAGGCAGGTCGCCGCCGAACTTGGCCAGGTAATCGTCGATGTTGGCGGCTTTGGGCCAACGTCCCAGGCCGCTGATGGAAACCGTCTCTTTCTTCTGGGCATCGTGGATGATGATGGGGGCCACGCCGCCAAAGTTGGTCCACTGGGGCAGCACCACGTTCAGGGTGATGCCGGCCGCCACGCCGGCGTCGGTGGCGTTTCCGCCCTGCTCCAGAATCCGGTAACCCGACGCGGTGGCCAGGTAATGTCCGGCCGATACCATGTGGGTTGCCCCCGATACGGTGGGACGGTAGGTCTTGATTCCAATGGCCACGCTGCACCCCCTCGGTGACATCTTTTTTGTGGTACCGCCCGTGCCTGGAAATGACGGGCTCACCTTTGAGGGTATGATACGGAGGGGGCAAAGGGGTGTCAACAAATGGAGCTTTCAGCGAAGCATTGTAATCAGAGAATCCCCCAGGAGCTCCCTTTCGTAAAGGGAGTTGGGGGATTTCTGTATGTCCACCGCAAACTGATCTGTCTTACTGAGCAAACTGACGGCTGAACGCTGACAGCTTTTAAACGAACGGGCGGCGCTCTGGACACCGATCTCAGATGATAGTATGGGAGAAACGCCGAGGGGAGCCGGAATAGATGCTGGTCGAGGTGGAAGTCGCCGGCGGCGAGAACAGCCCGCTGGACCTGCACCGGATGTTCGATCTGTTGACCGATCCCATCGAGGTGGTGCGGGTGTACGCCACCAACCCGATGGGAGAGGACCTTTGGTGCCGCGTCACCGGTTGGAGTTCCCAGGGACCGTGCACTGCGATGTCGGCCCTGGCCGAGGATTCGGGAGAGGGTGTGGTGCTGCTGGTCTACGGCGGAGACGAAGGGCTCCGTTTGCAGCCCGCCGGGTCGGGGGACGCATGGGACCTGGCCAACGACGCCCAATGGGGAGAGGCGTGCCTGATGCTGGCCAAGGGAACGCCGGTGGAATAGGGGGGAGCTGGTATCTATTTTCCAGAATAAGTCGATACGCACTTCCGCTCACCCTGAGCCTGTCGAAGGGCGCATGATGGGTGGTTCGACAAGCTCACCATGAACGGAATTAGTATCGCTGATTTTTTTTGGCCAGAAGCTAGAAAGGGGCTCCTGATATCTCCCTGATCAGGTTAGACAAGGCTTCTCTGTAGCGGGCCTCGTCCTCCCAGCCCCGGAAGTCCACCACCACTCCCTCCCGCAGACCCGAGCACAGGCGGTCCTCACGCTGATAGAACACGTCGTCGGCGGCCACGGAGATCAAGGTTTCTCCCAACGCGAACCCCGATCCATTCATCAGACTGCCGAAGTAACGGCTGGTGTGGGGATTCTCCAGGGAATCGGCGGTGCAGAGGAGCACCAGCCGGTCGTAGTAGACCGCTTTGTCCAGGGTGATCTCGCCGGACTGGAGCGACGCCTCATCATCGGCGGCGATGATCCAACTTGGCACCTGGGCCTCCGCCAGACCGGCCCTGACCTTGGCCGCGAACTCCCCGTCGCTCTCCGACCCCAGCAACAATACCCGGGTGTAGGTCATCCCCGATTCCCTGAAGGCGTCCTGGGCGGCGATCAACGGCGGGGCCACTCCGGCCCCCTCAAGGAATCTGGCGGGCACCCGGCCTTTGGAGCGGGACAGGGTGTCCAGGGAGATCATGCTGGGCCCGGAATGGCGCACGTCCTCCAGGCCGATGACCCGGGTCAGGTCGCAGTTGGCGAAGATCGTTACCCCGCAGACCGCCCGGCTCAGACTGGTGCTGTCGAGCCTGGTCTTGATGATGGTGGCGCCCCGGAGGTCGGCCCCGGTCAGGTCGGCCATGTCCAGATTGGCGCCGATGAGGCGCGCGTCCCGGAGGTCGGCCCCGCTGAGATTGGCCCAAGAGAGGTCCGCTTGGGTGAGATCGGTCCCCGAGAGGTCGGCTCTTTCCAGGTCGGCATAGGAAAGGTCGGCGAAGGAAAGGTCGGCCCCTTTGAGGTCCGCCGCCTGGAGGGCGCTGTTGGACAGGTTGGTCCGGCCCAGTGTGCAGCCCGCCATGTTGGCCTCGTTGAGGTTGGCCCGGGACAGGTTGGAGCGCCACAGGTGGGCTCCCTGAAGGTTGGCCCCGGAGAGGTCTGCCAGGTGCAGGTCGGAACCGGTCAGGTCGGCCCCGCTGAGATCGTCGTGGGACAGGTCGGCCCCCGGCAACTTGGCCGCGCTCAACATGGCGCCCGACAGGTCGAGCGAAGGCCGCCCGTAGATGTATTCGGGAGGGAATGTTTCGCCTGCGGCCCGGTCTTCCAGCCGGTAGTCCAGATTGAAGCGGGGCAACTGGGTGTTGGGCCTGCGCCACGTCGCCTCCCGCCACCGGGAGATGGCGCTGGGCCCGGACCTGGCCAGGGATACATGTTCGGGGTCCGCCAAAGGCGACTCCTGTGCCGGGCACGCCGTTCTCTGTGGGCGTGCCCTCTAGTTTCTCGTTGGCTGTCTGCGGTTTTTGGTCAATCGCGCCCCAGGGGAAATCTTCGGCCAGGCGTGGGTCCTAGGCTAAAACGGCCATCTTTGGAGCGGCCACAGTATAGCACGCCCGGAGCCTGATCTTGCGGGCGGCCGGGGCCCACAATAGCCTTATTGCACCACCTGGCGGCGCGTAAGGTCGGCCACCGCCGCCGCGTCGAAACCCAGTTGTTCCAGGACCTCTGAGGTGTGCTGGCCGGTGACCGAGCCAAGATGCCGGACCTCGCCGGGGGTCTCCGATAGATGGATGGAGGTCGCCACCTGACGCACCTTGCCTCCTGGGATGTCCGGGACGTCTGGGGCTGCCACTTCCACCACCATGCCCCGCTGCTGGGCGTGCGGGTCGTCCAAGGCCTCCTCCAGAGAGTAGACCTTGCCCACTGAGATGTTCTGGTCTTTCAGCGTCTCGAACCACTCGTCCCTGGTTTTGGTCAGGAAGGCCTCCGCCAGCGCCTGCTCCACATCGGCCTTTTTTTCGCCGCTGGCTTCTTGGTGGGGCAGGAGGTCTTCCCGCTCCAGCGCCCGGCACAGGTTCTCCCAGAACCAGGGCTCGATGGCCGCGATGGAGAAGTATCCGCCGTCCTTGGTTCGGTAGACGTTGTAATAGGGCGCGCCGCCGTTCAGCCGGTTGCCGCCCCGCTCTGGGGAGACCCCCCTGGAGAGCGCGTCGGAGATCAGGCCCGAAAGCATGTAGAGCACGCCTTCGCTCATGGCGATGTCCACGTATTGACCCCTGCCGGTCTTCTCCCGGGCCATCAGGGCCGAGAGGATGCCGACGGCGCCGCACAGGCCGCCCCCGGCGTAGTCGGCGATGAGGTTCAACGGGATGGCGGGCCTGCCGCCCTGGGGGCCGATCAGGCCCAGCGCTCCGGCGAAGGAGATGTAGTTTATGTCATGACCGGCAATCTGAGAGTAGGGGCCGTCTTGGCCGTAACCGGACACCGAGCAGTACACCGCCCTGGGGTTGATGGCGCGGACCGTCTCGTACCCAGCGCCCAGCCGGTCCATGACGCCGGGCCTGAACCCCTCAACCACCACGTCGGCCGTCTCAGCCAGCTTGTGGAATATCTTCTGGGCTTCGGGTTCCTTCAGGTTAAGGGCGATGCTGCGCTTGTTCCGTTGCAGGGCGTTGAACGCGGCGTGACGGCGCTCATCTTCCGGGCCGTCGATGCCGGCGACAATCTTTCCATATGCCGAACGGGCTTCGTCCATGGGCCTCTCGATCATCAATACTTCGGCGCCCAGGTCGGCCAGCACCATGGTGCAAAACATGCCCGGTGCGTTGCGGCAGAAGTCCAGTACCTTGATCCCTTC
>CAYMZL010000182.1:0-5322 GCA_964394825.1 uncultured Dehalococcoidia bacterium
CATCGCCATGCAGATGAGGGAATCAAGCCTGGAAAGTGGCGACGACTCGGCCGCCTGGGAGCAGGAACTGGGCATCGAGCGGACCAGAGCGGCTTTTCTCGACGGAGACTTCGAATCCGGCATCGCCTACACCGGCGCGGGCACCGGACTGATCTCAGAGATAATGACGGTCCAAGAAGTATTCAAAGACCTGGTTGACGGCAGCCATTCATTGGCCCGCAAACTGGTCTAAAGAGCGCCGCCTGGGCCGGGACCAACCAGGATAGCCTATTCGGCCTCTTCCGGTTCGGCCGCGTCCAGTTCGATCAATTCCTCGGCCTTCCTCATAATCTTCTCCCGGCGCTCGCCCTCTATGCTTCTGCTGTCCAGGTAGAGCCCCAAGGCTTGCATCGGCTGTAGATCCTCGCCCTCGGTGGGAGATATGCGGGTCCGGCGTGCACCGGCCACCTCCCGGGATATGGAAGCGATGAAGTGGGCCGGCTCCAAGGCCGCGCGGATCTCCGTCTCCCTCAGGCGGGCGTCGGTCTCCGCCGCAAGGGAGATGCGCACCCGGACCACCGAGCCGGTGATGTCCTTACGGGCGATCGCCCGGACCACCGTAGCCGTGGGGTCGGCGTCTTGGAGCTCCACCGAAACGTCCACCGTGACGAAATTCCGGGCGTCCAGCTTATGGAACTCAAAATTGGTCATCCGCCGGCCCTGGGGAGCGGTTGGGTCCAGGTCCACGACGCAGAACCCCTTTTCGTCGCCCTCCTCGCTGAAGTCCACCCTTTGCAGGCTTCCGGAGTAAACCACCATGGGCGGGTCGGGACGCAATATCTGGTGCTTGTGGATGTGACCCAAGGCGACGTACTCGACCTGGGGCCGGTCCAACGCGCTGACCAACAGCACGTGGTCTTGGCCCAACATCATGGAGCGTTCGGTGCCGACGGTGGCCCCGTTCACCGTTACGTGCCCGGTGAGAATCGCCGGCACGTCCGGGTCCAATTCGCGGGCCTTGATCTCGATCCCGTCGGTCAGCCGCTCCTCCAGGGCCTGTCTCACCTGATCGATGGAAAGACCTCGGGTATCCTCACGGCTGAGGATGGCGCTGCGCCGCGGCCAGGGAACGGCCAAGACCTGCAGCGGTCCCGCCGGCGTGGCCACGTTGTAGGTCTCCAGGTTGGCGCCCACGTAGATGTTGGCGACCTCCAGCGTCGGGAAGATGTCCACCGCGGTGGCCCGGCTGGACGCCGCGGGCAGGTCGTGGTTCCCCACCAAAAGAAACGTGGGAATCCCGGACTGGGACAGCCGGTTCAGCCGTTTGGCGAATTCCCGTTGGTGGGTCTGGGTCGGGTCCCGGCCCTTGTAGGCGTCCCCGGCCAGCAACACCAGATCAACGCCTTCGTTCAGGGCAAACTCCACAACCTGGTCCAGGGAGTCAAGAAAATCTCCCAGCCGGGTGGAAAGCCCCGTCTCCGGGTCGGTCCGGCCGTAGTTCTCCACCCCGATATGCAGGTCGGAAAAATGAAGGACCCTCATCGCACCGTCCCGTCCGAAGTTCGCCGGGCATCGCCGGACACTTGGTGGGATTCTCCCCAAGTTCTCACGCCAGAGATTATGTTGGCTAGAGGGACCAAGAAACAAGGGGCGCGGCGGCGAGATTGGCGGCCTCACCGGCAGACCCGTCCCAGCTAGGCCCGCCGCCGAAAAGGTCCGGCACATTTGACAACGGGGCGATCCGTTCCTAGAATCGAGTATGTTGTGACGGTGGGGGCAGTTGGTATTTTTGCGAGGATGGCATTGATGACTACCGTTAAGCAGATGTTCGCACTACAAGAATTGGACATCATTTTGGACCGCGTCCAGAATGATCGGGTCAAAGTGGAGTACGAACTGAGCAACGGTAACGTGTTAGCGACTCTGGAATCGGAACTGGAGCGGGACGCCGAATGGCTGGTGGAGACCGAACTCCAACAAAAGGCGACCAAGCTAGAAGCGCAATCTCAGAAGGACCGGTCCGAAAGCCTCAACTCTCAGCTATACGGCGGAGAGATCACCAATCCTCGAGACCTGGAAAGCCTGGAACGCGAAGCCTCCAACGTCCGCCAGTTGGTCGAACAGCACGAGACCACCCTTTCGGAGATCACCGAACGGATCCAAGAAGCTCAAAACAAGAAGAGCGAACTGGAGACCAAACTCGGCGAAGCCCGGGCGGCATGGGATGTTCGCCAGGCCGAATTGGAGGCGGCGATCAAAGAACTGAACGCAGAGCGGGCGGGATTCGAGGGCCAGCGGTCGAAGCTAACCGAAATCCTGGACCCAACATCGCTCCAGCACTACGAAACACTCAGAAAGTCCAAGGGCGGGCTGGCGGTGGCCAAGGTGCAACGGGGTCTCTGCCAGGGTTGCCGGATGTCCCTGCCGACCCATCAACAGCAGCGGCTCCGCAACGGAGGCCAGACCGTCCTCTGCAGCAGTTGCGGCCGGATGCTCTTTCTAAGCTAAACTCTCAAAGGCGAATCTGAATCACACTTGGTGAATGGCCGGAATAAACCGGCCATTTTCTTTGCCGTCTTATGCTGAAGGCCGGCAGCGAAACCCCGTTCGTTTGACCCTACATAGGGCCTATGCTAGAGTGCGAATCGGAGGGCCATGCAGACCGGGTGACCGCCGTCCTTCCTGAAAAGGAAGGAGGGAGGAAAGTCCGGGCTCCTCTGGGCAGGGTGCTGGGTAACGCCCAGGCCCCGATGACCGGTTCGCCGGAATCGGGGACGGAAAGTGGCACAGAAACATACCGTCCCGACCCGTCGGGATAAGGGTGAAATCGGACGGTAAGAGCGTCCGGCCGTCTGCGGTGACGCAGCGGCGGCTAAACCCCACCTGGAGCAAGGCCAAATAGGGGGACATAGGCGCCCGGCCCGTCCCCGGGTTGGCTGCTCGACCGCGGCGGCAACGCCGCTCCGCCAAAAGCGGACTCCCGCCGGCTTAACCGCAGGTGGGAGGGCTAGATAGATGGTCACCGTTCTTCCTTTCCAGGAAGGATACAGAACCCGGCTTACAGGTCTGCAGAACCCCTCCATTCATGCTCCCACTAAAGGGGTCCCGATTCCATCGGGGCCGCCGCCGGCCGGGGTAACCGGGAAACAATATCTGGCTGAGCGGTTGATGATTCCAGCGCCAACTATTATGATTGTCCCAGGCTCTAGCCCGCCCGTTGATTCGCAATTTCCAGCGGCCGCCAGCGGCAATCACCTGGGCCCGGGCCACTCCAACAACAGGGGAACCTCCTAAGCTTGTACCTGGACATGCATAGCCATTCCGTGTCGTCCGACGACTCCCGGGCCACCGTTGAGCAATACGTTAAATGGGTCCAAGTGCTGCGAAAACGGGGCCACACCGTCGACGGCATCGTGCTCACCGAGCACCGAAAGTTCGACTTTGACAAAGACTACTCCGCCCTGGCCGGCCAGTACAACTTGCTGGTCCTCAAGGGCTCCGAGTTGGACACCCGCTACGGACACTTCCTGGTCTACGGCGTTACCCAAGCGTTGACACAGGAGATCGATTTCTCCGATGTCCACATGGACGCCAGAGCCCTGATGCAGGCAGCCCGCCGGCATGACGCCATCGCCCTCCCCGCACACCCCGGCCGCTTTGGCATCGGCCTGGCCGAATACATCGCCCAAGGGGAGTCCTTCGAAGACGTTGAGATAGTCGAACGCTTGAACGGTGGCAGCCGCCAGGGCGAGAATGAGCGGGCCGGCGAGCTCTGCCAAAGTCACAACCTACTGGGCATCGGCGGCAGCGATGCCCACCTGACCAGCCACATCGCCACCTGCATGACCGACTTCAAGGCGGCGGTAAAGACTGAAGGCGATCTGGTGGACGCCCTGCTCAGCAAGGAATTCCAGCCCGTTTGGCTGGAGGACATCGTGAACAGCGCGCGTCCCTGAACGGCGCGTCTCAAGTTAAGGAGAACAGACCCATGGCCACGGAACTGGAATACGACCGGTCCTTATACGGCGTCGAACACAAGGCCGGTCCCTTCGAGATCACCGACGAGATCATCGACCGGGCCAACAGCAGCGTCGGGGAAACCGGCCCCGCGTTCCGTTCCGACGAGGAGGCCAAGGCGGCTGGATACCGGGGAAGGATCGCCCCACCGACCCTATGCTGCATCCTGGTCCGCCAGGTGTCCCTGCCCGACGTGAAGGTCAAGTTCGGCCGGACCCAGATGCACGCCGGGCAAAGGGTCGAACCCAAAGCCCCGGTGTACGCCGGGGACCGATTGACCGCATCTTCGCACCTGAAAGACGTCTACGCCAAGACCGGACGCTCCGGCACCATGGTGTTCATCGTATGGGAGACCACGTTCACCAATCAGGACGGCCAGGTGGTGGCCGAGGTCCAAGAATCGTTCGCCAAACGCGAGTGAGCGGCCACTAGCCCTACGTGGTTAACAAGTACCGGTGAACAATCTGTTAATCATTCCCGAAAATCAGACTGATCACCCTATCGTCGGGCACGGTGGCCTCTGATACGATCGACCGCCCGTCAAGGCGCGCTTGGCCAATGGGATCGTTGCTGCCGAAAAACAGGCCCCCAATGTGTCTCTGAGCCTCCATCCATTCTGTGACTGTGGAGGCTTGCTCCGGTTCCTCGAACGAAAATCGGGACCGCACGGTGCTCATTTCTCCATCATTCAACGAAACCGCAAATGATCGAAGGGTCATGGCCGCCAAAGGGTAGCTGAGAACATCTTCCGTACTCAGTTCGACCTTCACGGCAAATAGAAAGTCGGCTTGGCCCAGACTGTTCATGGCCTCCCGCAGAAACAGCGGCGCCTCGCCACCATCCTGGGTCCGGCCGATGACCTCTTTGACTTTCTCCACGGAGTAGCCCAACACCAGCTTGCTGAGGTCCACAACGGCCAAGTAGATTGTAACTGTAGGGGAACTCGGGAACGCGTAAATCACCACGCCCCGGTAAGTTTCCGTCTCGTATGGAACTGCGCTGCCCTGAACCAGGTCTCGTAAGCCTCCAAAGAATGGGTCAGGCGCGTTGCCGGTATTCAAGTACTGATCGATAATCTTTTTAACAGATTTCAGATTGTGCGCCAGCGCCAACTTGTGGCGGTCTGTAACGCCCATGAATACTCTGATGGGGTACGGAGGGCGTCCCGAACGTCTCGAAATCGTGAAAATCTCGATGTCTCGATATATCTCAATCACCTCTACTTCTAGCTGGTCCGCTGTCTCGACGGTTCCTGCCCGCTCCAGCACACCCAGCAAGTGTTGAAAATCTCCTTCCAGTATGCCTACTTCATGGTCCCGTCCCTCC
>CAYMZL010000183.1:0-5304 GCA_964394825.1 uncultured Dehalococcoidia bacterium
GGTGCCTGAAATTACCATACTGGGCGGCATCGCCCTGGATGTGGAAGTAGGCTGCCTCAACGTCCAGGCGGTGGAGGCCACGGCAAACATGGGGGGCCGCATAGTCTGGATGCCGACCTATTCGGCCAAGGCCGACCGGGAATCAAAGGGGCTGGACGGCGGCATCTCACTTCTGGACAAGTCCGGGGCCCTGGTGCCGGAGGTCCATTCCATCCTCGAGTTGATCAAGTCCCACGACATGGTGCTGGCGACGGGGCACATCTCCACCGCCGAGAGCATGGCCTTGGTGGCGGAGGCCCGCAACATGGGCATCCAAAGGGTCGTGGTCACCCACGGCACAACCATGGCGTTCTGGACCGGGATGACCGTTGAGGACATGAAAGCCCTGGCCGGGATGGGAGCGTTCATCGAGCACTGCTTGCACGTGGTGATGCCGACCACCCACCGATTGGATCCCAAAGAATTGGCCCAGACCATTTCAGCCATCGGTCCGGAGAAATGCATCCTAAGCACCGACTTCGGACAGGACTTTCATCCGATGCCGGCCGAGGGGATGCGCATGGGCATCGCCACCTTGCTCCGCTCCGGCCTGGAAGAGGTGGAAGTGGGCATGCTGGTGAAGGACAACCCTTCCCGCCTCATGGGGACCTAACCGAAACCCGGTCCCCTCTGGGTACCAGTTAGATAGTTGTATCCCGGCCCTGGCTGAACCTCACCCACAGGACCTGTGCACCGGCCTCGGTGTTTACCTTGGCCCAGTCGGTGATCCGGTGACCCACCACCCAGGCGATCCCCCTTGCGCTCTCCAATAAAGGCACCCTTCCCCGCCAGTGGCGGGGCACCCGTAGGTCGGTGAACAGGTCCTGCAATTTCTTCCGGCCCCGCATCCCCAAGGGTTGTATCCGGTCGCCGGGCCGCCATGCCCGCACCAAAGCTCCCTCCCCCAGGGCCCCCCGGTCCAAACAGGCCGTCCAGCCGTCCTCGGCCCCGGACCATGAAGGCTCCCCAGCGGCCATCCCAACCTGCATCGTAACCAGCCAGGGGCCGGCCGAAACCACAGTCTCAACACCGGGCTCAACAGGCAATAGGATGGGGTGTTCGCCATCAAGCTCTGGATAGGGGCAGTCTGCTTGTCTATCTCGCGTCAGCACCAACTCCCCGTATTCTTGCCGGAGTATCACCCCTCCCGGCAGTTCCAGGGACCGGCCGCCCCGTTTACCCAGAGCCAGGCCCTCCATCGCCACCAGATGGCTCTCCCTGAGCCGGGTGGCGTCCCCCGTCACCAGGATGTAGCCCCGGCGCAGGGCCAGGCGTTGCAGCACCGAATGAAGCCCGCCGAGAGCGGTCCGGGAAAACCGCACCTCTCCCTGTGATTCGACCGCCACACCGGGCCAAACACGGTCCAGTTCTCCTTCAACAAAGTCCAGTTCTTCGGCGGCGGTGCGGGCCAGCCGGACCAGGGCGTTCCGCACCTGGGGGTTGTAGTCCTGGGCCAACCGGGGCATCAGGTCGTGGCGTAATTTGTTGCGGGTGAACCGCCAAAGGTAGTTGCCGCTGTCCTCCCGGTAGGTGCGCCCAATCTCGCGGCAGTATTCGGCGGTCTGGTCCTTCGTTACGTCCAACAGGGGCCGAAACAATTGCAGGCCTCCGGAGTTTGCCGGCCAGGGCCACTCTGAGACCTCGGCCATGCCGCGGAGGCCGTAAAGGCCGGCGCCGCGGAGGACGTGGAGCATCACGGTCTCCGCCAAATCATCGGCGGTGTGGCCCACGGTCACCGCCCTGGCGCCGGCGTCCTTGGCGACCCGGGCCATGAAGGCGTAGCGCATCTCACGGGCGCCCTGTTCAAAAGAAGAGATGCCGCGCTTGCTCTGGTACTCGTGGGGGTCCTCTTTGGCCACGGTGACCGGGAGTCCCAGTTCCTTGGAGACCTCGGCCACGAACGCGGCGTCGTCCTCGGCTTCTTGGCCCCGGAAGTTGTGGTTCAGGTGGGCAACATGGAGGGACAGGCCATGGGCTTCTCTGAGCCGGTCCAGGGCGTAAAGCAGGGCCGAGGAGTCGGGGCCGCCGGACACGCCGACGACCAGGGTTACGCCGGTGTTCGAGTAGCCGGCCCTCCGCAGGGCGGCCGCCACCTGTCGCTCCAGTCCGGCGGCGTTGGCCACGATAGTCTCCGGCTACCGGTTTTCGGGGGACAGGTGGCCGGTGAAGTTATACGAAGTGAGCCGGCGCCCCCGGTCGTCGCTGTCGAAGGTGCATACCGAAGACAGATTCAACGACATGCGGTGGAAGTTCTCCAGCGGCACTCCCAATAGCTCGCCGACGATGGAGCGGATGGCGAAGTTGTGGGAGACGACCACCACCGCCTCGTCCCCGGAGTGTTTCTGTTCGATATCCAAGATGGCCTGCCAGGCCCGTTCGCGAAGCTGGGCCAAGGATTCCCCGTTGGGCATGGACACCTTCGCCGGCCGCGAGCGCCAGGCGGAAAATACCTCGGGCCATCCCAGGCGCATCTCTTCTCCGGTTACCCCTTCCAGGTCGCCCAGACTGAGCTCTTTCAGACCCGCCTGTTTCGACACCGGCACCGGAGTCACCTTGGCGATCTCCTCGGCCACCTGGACGGTCCGGATCAGGGGACTGGTGTAGATGGCGGAGTGACCCCATTCGGCGGCGGCTTTGGCCGTCTCCTTAGCCTGGGCCAGACCACGCTCGTTCAGATTGATGTCCTCGTGGCCCTGGAATCTGCCCAGCTTATTCCACTCGGTCTCGCCGTGGCGCACCAGAAAGAACTTCACTAGTCCGCCTCGGTCCGCCCGGTCCCCGTCCCGGTCTCAGTATGGATTCGCCGCAACTCCACTTCCTCGATCTTGACCCGTTCCATCACCTTGATGGTGATCCGCAGGTCGCCGAATTCCATCACGTCCCCGACCTCGGGGATGCTGCCCAACCGGTCCAGGATGAACCCGGCCAGGGTCTGGTAGTCTCCCTCGGGTATCCCCAGTCCCAGTTCTTCGTTGATGTCGGAGATGGCCAGTCCGGCGTCCATGAGGAAAGCGTCACGGCCGAGGACTGTAACCGCCTCCTCCGGGGCCGAACCCTCTTCTCCCACCTGACCGACGATCACAGCCATCATCTGTTTCAGAGTCGCCAGCCCGGCGATACCGCCGAATTCGTCCACGGTGAGCACCACGCCGTGACCGCCTTCCCGCATCACATCGAACGTCTCGCTGACGCTCTTGGTCTCGGGAACGAAGTAAGCGGGCGTGAGCTGTCCGGTCACGCTAGAGTCCAAGTCCTTCTTGGGACCATGCATGGCGGCCAGGACTTCTTTCACCGAGAGGATGCCCAGCACGTTCTCCATGGACCCATCGTACACGGGGAACCGGGTATGGGTGTGCTCGGAGTAGATGGCCAGAAAATCCTCCAGGCTGTCGCCCTGTTCGATCCACACGATCTCCGGCCTTGGCGTCATGATCTCCCGCATCTGGCGGTCGCCAAAGCGGAACACCTTCTCCAGGAGCGCGGCTTCCCCAGCATCCACGGCGCCGGTCTGGGCCCCGGCGGCAATCATCATGCGGATCTCCTCCTCGCCCATCTGGGGCGTTACGGCGGAGATGCCAAGGGCCCGGTTGGTCAGGGTGCTGAAAAGCTGGAGCAGGCTCACCACGGGAGAAAGGGCCAGTTCCACCAGCCGGACAGGCCGGGAAACGGCGAACGCGACTCGCTCGGAGCGGCGCCAGGCAATGTTCTTGGGCACGGTCTCGCCGAATAACAGTAGGAGTGTGGTCACGCCGGCGGTGGCGGCCAATACGGCCAGGGATTTGTTGGTAATCAAGCTCAAGGCGAGTACCGTGGCCAGGGCCGCGGCCGCGGTGTTCACCAGGTTGTTGCCCAACAGCACGGTGGCCAAGAAACGCTCCGGGCGCTGGATGATGTGGGAGACCCGGTCTGCGCCGGGCCGGCCGCTGCGGACCAGGTGCATGAGGCGCGCCCTGGGGAGGGCGATAAACGCGGTTTCAGATGCGGAGAAGAATCCCGATAGGCCCAGACATACAACCAATAATGCTAATCGCCACGAATCACCGGCATCCATAAGCGGAAGCCACCTCCCAGGGCCGCGAAAAGTTGCCCCTTGGCAATATCGGGCCTGTTCACGATGATAGCATCGGGCGTAAATTAGTGTAAAGTTGGACTGAGACCGGCCGTCTCACGGCACTTCACGCATTGGATACAACCCAGCCATTACTCCGAGACAACACAAAATCCGTGGCAATAAAGATACTGGGCATCGAGACCTCATGTGACGAGACCGCGGCGGGAGTGGTCGAAGACGGCCGCACGCTCCTCTCCAACGTCATATCGTCCCAGGCAGACCTGCACTCGGTATACGGCGGCGTGGTGCCCGAGATCGCGTCCCGGCAGCACGTTCGAGACCTGGTCCCCGTGTTGGAACAGGCGGCGGCAAATTCGGGGCTGGGTCTTGAAGACATGGACGCCATAGCCGTAACCTTCGGGCCGGGGTTGGCCGGGTCTTTGATCACCGGGGTGAACGCCGCCAAGGCCATCGCCTATTCCCTGGGAATCCCGTTGCTCGGCGTGAACCACCTGGAGGGACACATCTACGCCTCCTGGCTCGCCCAGGGGGACCCGGACAAAACCCCAGAAAACGACCCCGGCTTCCCGTTGGCCTGCCTGGTGGCATCCGGGGGCCACACCGACCTCCTATTGATGGAGGGACACGGTAGATACAAGTTGGTGGGGCGCACCCGGGACGACGCCGCAGGTGAAGCCTTCGACAAGGCCGCCCGCATCCTGGGGTTGGGATTCCCCGGCGGCCCGGAGATACAACGGGTCTCCGCAGGGGCCACGGGCGAAGAGAAACTACCCAGGGCCTGGATGAAAGACACCCTGGATTTCAGTTTCAGCGGTCTCAAGACCGCCCTGCTGCACATGGCCCAAGACCGGGGGATCTATCCCTCTCCGGAAGATGGCGTGGACCAAGCGCGCCAAACGTATTTGATCCGTGAGATGGCGGCGGCGTTCCAGGAATCGGTGGTGGACGTTATCTCGTCCAAGCTGGTGTCCATGGCTGCCAAGTACCGGGTCAAGGGCTTGGTGCTTGGCGGCGGCGTGACGGCCAATGCGCGGCTGCGCGAGGAGATCGTCCGGCGCTCACCATTGCCGGTGATCATTCCTCCGCCGGTCCTGTGCACCGATAACGGCGCGATGATTGCCGCCTGCGGCTACTTCCAGTATCAAAGGGGCGAGGAGTCCGCCTTGGACATCGACGTGGACCCTGGTTTGCCC
>CAYMZL010000184.1:0-5292 GCA_964394825.1 uncultured Dehalococcoidia bacterium
AAACCTGCCCCTACGGATGCCTTGGGCGCCGATGCAAATCTTTGAGTGACCCTACGGCTCTCTATCCCAGGCTGATCCGCTTGAATCCCTCGGCGTAGGCCATGCCCACCTTTTTGCCGGTGTCGATCCGGCCTTGGCGGAACCAGTCTCCCGCGTTCTCTTGGTCGACCTGTGTCTTGTGGGCCTTCAATGCCCTTATTGCGGTGTCCATGTGGGCTTCGACATCGACGAACTGGTCCGAGTTGTCGCCGCCGCCGGCCACCCAGACCTCCCGCACTTTATGGGGCTCCAGACCCTCTTCCAGCAACTCCGGGAAGGTCATCCGGTCCCGGGCCGTGGGGAATACGGCGCATAAAGCGGCCTCTCCGGCGGCGAAGTGGTCGGGGTGTCCCACGTAATAGCCTGCCTCGGTATCGCGCGATGGGCTTCCCACGATCACCACGTCGGGCTTGTAGCGGCGGATCTCCCGGGCGATGTCCCGCCGGAGTTCCAAAGTGGGCTCCAGATAGGAGTCGGGGTAACCCAAGAAGACCACCTCTTGCAACCCCAGGACCTTGCCGGCCTCCCTCTGTTCTTTCTCCCTTATCTTCACCAGCTTTTCGCCGGTCATATCCGGGTCCGAACTACCCTTGCTGCCGTCGGTGCACAGAACATAGACCACATCCCAGCCCTCCGCACACCACTTGGCCACCGTTCCGGCGCAGCCCCACTCGGCATCGTCCGGGTGGGCCATTACAACCATCCCTCTCCGGAACGGCTCCTCGTTTTCCGCCATGAAAATCTTCCTCCCCTTGCGTTACCCTTTTAATGGTCGCCGTGAAATTGGTCAGCCTAAAGATCGCCGGAGCAAGGGCCGAATTGGCGTTATTCAGGCGCGCGGCAGGCTCGATCACAGGCTCATTTGGCAGTGTATCATAGCCCCTCTGCCGCCGCCTACGGCAACGGCCAGACCGATTGCCGCCGGGGCGCTCTGATGCTAGCCTGGGCTGGGACCGGAAGCCGGCCCCGGAATCTCTCGAGGAGCGAGCCCCATGCCCACCCTCTGGGCCCAAACAGCGGAATACGGCAGTATCTCGGTGGGCGACGACCTGCCGATAGTGGTGAAATTCGAGTTTCGCCCGCCCGTCAAAGACGGGGCTGAGGCGCCCAGAGAGGAACCGGTGGACACGGCAAAGCTGACCTCTTTCGTGAAAGAGCTGCTGCTCAAGGCCTTTCCGCCGGGCAACGTTAACGACGAAAACACGTCCATCGAAACGGAGATCTTGACCGAGTTCCTGCCCGGCGACACGGTGAGCGTATGTGGCCAGGTGGTCGGTAAATCGGATGAGGGCGGGAAGCGGACGGTGGAGTGCCGGGTGACCGTGGAATCTCAGGACGGGGAGACGGTGGCGAGAGCCAGGGCGTTGGTCAGCTTTTAGAGCGGCCGGTCCTGGAGATTCTTCTCCGTCTGCGGGCCGTGGGGCGCGGCGGTTTTTCCGCCGCACTGCTCTCCCCTGATTCTTGGCCGGAGGCCGCTGTTTGGTCCGAAGCCGCAGCGTCCCCGGCCATCTCGTGGCGGTACCTGGTCCATTGCACCTGGGTGACGATGGTGAGCAGGATTCCGGGGACGTAGAACGTCATGATCGGCTGGAATGATCCTGCCTGCAGCCATTTGAATCCCATAACGGCGCCCACTATCATGACTGCCCAGGCCGCCCCCCCAACCATCGTGTTGTTGTTCCAAGGAGAGCGCAGGGCCAATATTGCCCCGGCAGGCCAGAAGATGAACATGGGAACCATGTATTCCGGCCGGTAATACCAGGGTCTTGGAAAGGACGGGCCCTGGGGTTCCTCTTCTTGCATCCCGCTTACCTAGATCTCGTATTTAAATCTCGGAGCCTAGTTGCGCGCCAGCAGGACGTGGAACTCCATCCGGTCGATGGCCCGCTCCTCGCGGATGCAGGCGACCGCATACTCGATCCCCATGCGGGCGAAGCCGGAATACTCCAGGACATTGTTCCCCAGAATGACCAGCGGCAGATCGCCGTGCAGCTCCACGCCGATCTTGCTGGCGTCCTCTTCGTCGATACGCAGTTCCACCTGGCGCCCGGTCAGGCGCTCGATCTTTTCCCGGATCCGTTCCACGAATTCATGGTCTTCCACTGGCTGATGCCCTCCTGCGGGCGGCCGATGCCCTTCCCCAGACCCGATCAGGGGAAACGCGGTCCAGTCTCCCGCTGCCGTTTCATTCTAACACCGGGGCTTTCCGTGACGGAATATGCCGGCTTCAGGCCTTTTGAGGGACGATGCCGGCCCGGTCCACACCTCGGAAATGGGCCTTCC
The DNA here is from genome assembly GCA_964394825.1 of uncultured Dehalococcoidia bacterium. Taxonomy (GTDB): domain Bacteria; phylum Chloroflexota; class Dehalococcoidia; order Lucifugimonadales; family UBA3495; genus UBA9611. Next base: position 2,323 of record CAYMZL010000184.1, read on the forward strand.
ACAATACTATTGACACCCATTGCCGCCTTCACGATAATGACTTGAACCTAGACTCAGTATCTGAAATCTCCAGGCTCCGGGGCCGCCATCGGACCACTCTGAAGTATAGGAGCAAGATGACCACCGTCAAGTATTCCCTGGAAGAATTCACCCAAGACATGGAGTCCCTGCTCCAAAGTCAGCCCGGCAACCAGCAGATATTCGACAAGGGGTCTGCCTGGCTCGAGCGGCTGGTCCGCAACCCCGGCTCCATTCCCACGGAATTCCGCGTTCCCATGGGAGTGGGCCCCCGGCCAAATCACGCCTCGCGCCTGCTCTATCAGGGCGAGAGCGGCCTGCAGGTTACCGCGGTTGTCTGGGGCGCCGGAGAACACTTGGGGCCCCACGACCACCGGACCTGGGGCATGATCGGCATCCTGGACAACTCCCTCACCGAGACCCGGTACCGCCGCGTGGATGACCGAGACGTGGCGGGTTACGCCAAGCTGGAGAAGGACCGGGCCGCCACCTTCAAGCCCGGCGAGATCACCCTTCTGAAACCCGATGTGGACGAGATCCACCAGATGGACAACCACACCGACCGGCCGACCGTGGAGATTCACGTCTACGGCACCGACCTCCGGGGTTTGGAGCGGAGCAGCTACGATCTGGAGACCGGCAAGATCACCACTTTCCGCACCACCAAGTGGGACAACTGTTAGAGCCACAGTCGCCCCATTGGCAAATAGCAAAGCGATTTCCTGATAGATAGAGGGTTGGGGAGTCGTGCGCCAGGCCGGGTGTCTGGCGTTTCGTCTTTATTGGCCCATTCCGGCAAAACAGCCGGTCACATAACCAAGATCAAGGAGGGAATTTAAATGGCCAAGAAGATTTCGTCCCAGGATTTGAAAAATCTGCTGGATGGCAGTTCTCCCTTTGCGTTGATCGACGTCCGGGAGTCGGGCGAGTACAACGCCACCCACATCCCCGGCGCGGCCCTGATCCCCAGGCGGCGCATCGAGTACATCATTGAAGGCTCCGTTCCATTCAAGGGCACCCAGGTAGTCGTATGCGACGACGACGGAAGGCGGGCCGAGTTGGCCGGCGCGACCTTGGATAAGCTGGGCTACACCAATGTCTTTTTCTTGGAGGGAGGCACCAACCGCTGGGCCAGCAACGATCTGCCCACCGAATGGGGCGTAAACGTACCCAGCAAGGAATTCGGCGAGATGCAGGAAGTGGTCCACCACGTCCCGGAGATCACCGCCGACGACCTCCACCAGAGAATCGAGAACGGCGAGAAGCTGGTCATCCTGGACACCCGCACCCCGGAGGAATACCAGCGCATGTGCATCCCCGGCGGGCGCAGCATGCCGGGCGGAGAGCTGGCCCTAAGGATCACCGATATAACCAAGGAATTGGACCCCGGCACCACGGTGGTCATCAACTGCGCCGGCCGCACCCGCAGCATCATGGGCACCCGGGTCCTGCAACGCATGGGTGTGCCGGCGGTGGGCCTGAAGAACGGCACCTCCGGCTGGCTGTTGGCCGGTTATGAACTGGAATTCGGCGCCGACCGGGTCGCGCTCCCCGAGGTTTCCGCCGAAAGCAAGTCCGCCGCCGAAGAATACGCGGCACGCCTGGCCAAAGAGGACGGCGTCCGCTATCTGGACGTTCCAGCCCTGCGGCAGGTGCTGGCCAAACAGGGTCAGGAGCCGGTCTATCTGATCGACGTGCGCACCGAAGAAGAATACAAAGCCGGCCACATACCCGGCTTCCAGTGGTTCCCCGGCGGACAGGCGGTGCAGCGTTCCGACGATGTGGCCGTGGTCAAGAACGCCACCTACGTCTTCTGCTGCGACGGCAAAGCCAGGGCCACCGTCACCGCCTCCATGTACCGGCAATTGGGCCACGAGAACGTCTTCGCCGTGGACGGCGGCGCACCCGCTTGGCAGGCTGCCGGCCAGACCATCGAAACCGGGTTTCCGGCCCGCAGCGTAGTCACTCTGAGCGAGGCGGAGGCGTCGGTGAAAAAGGTCTCTCCCCAAGACCTGAACGCAAACCAGCCGGACCTGGTCCTGTTCGTCGACACCAGCCAGGACTTCTCCCAGGGCCACACCCCAGGGGCAAAGTGGATCTCACGAAGCTGGCTAGAGCTTGAGATTGGAGCGGCCGCCCCGTCCAAGGGCGCGTCCATCGCCGTAACTTGTGGCGACGGGCGAGGCTCCACTCTGGCGGCGGACACGCTGCAAGGGTTGGGCTACACCAACGTCTCGGCGCTCGACGGCGGGATGGCCGCCTGGAAGCAGGCCGGCCTGCCGGTGGAAGAGGGCCTGACCGGGATCGTGCGCCCGCCCTCGGACATCAACTACCTGGGCGTGGACCGGAGTTACGCCGAGATGATGAATTACCTGAGGTGGGAGACCGCCTTGGGCGAGAAATACGCCGCTGATTAACACCGGCCCAAATCACATCAACGCTGACACTGCAAGCCAAAGGGCAGAACCGAGGAGGAACTCGATGGCGACGAGGCAAGATTTAGGAGCGATCCCCGATTTCCTGAGAATGGACGAGGCGATCGGCTCGGACCCCGCCAATGCCGACAAGACCGGCAACTGGCACGGCTGGCCCACCAAGGACCTGAACCCGGTCACCCTGATGGACGACCAGGGACGCACGGTCCGCATCCGCACCCCGGTGATGGACCTGGAAGGGTTGATCACTCCCACGCACCTGCACTACACCGTGCAGCACTTCGATGTCCCTCCCGTGGTGGAGACGGACAAGTGGGAGCTTAAGGTCCACGGTCAGGTCAAGAACCCCATCACATTGAACTTCGACCAGCTTCGCCGCTTCGCCGGCCGCAGCGTCCGCACGGTTATGGAATGCTCCGGCAGCGACGCCACTTTCTTCGAGTATTTCAAGGATGAGGGCCCCAGGCCGTCCCGCACCCAAGAATGCATGATTCTAAGCGCCAGCGAATGGACCGGA
>CAYMZL010000185.1:0-5287 GCA_964394825.1 uncultured Dehalococcoidia bacterium
GGGACTCTAGGTATCAACCGCACCCGGTTTCGAGTGCGAATGGCGACACCCATTTGTCACCTTGAGCGTAGCGAAGGGTCTGCCAAGGTGATGATTGGAAGATTCCACGTCGCTTCACTCCTCAGAATGACAGATTTGAGGCAAGCCTCTGCGCCGGGGGAAGGGATTATTGTTTGCGCTACGCCCGACTGTTGCTATGGATAAAGGATACCCAAGCCTGATCAATGATCACTCAGCGTTACGTCCCCGGCGGTCAGGGTTAGCAAGGTGCCGTCGTCCAGCCTTAGGAGCAGGTTACCCAATTCATCGGTATCCTCGGCAACCCCGGTGAATGTGTCGTCTCCCCAGGTGGCCACCACTCGTTGTCCCGTGGTCTGCAGCAGGTCTTGCCACTCGGCGATGGGGGACTTCCCCTGGCCCAACGCCAGGTAGAGGGCGTCCAGGTCCATGAGGAACTGGCGGAGCAGGTCTTCCCGGGGGACCTCCCTCCCGGCGGCGGCGTTGACGCTGGTGGCGAAGGAAGAAATCTCCTCTGTCTGGCTGGCATCCAGGCCCACGTTTATGCCTACGCCGAGCACAGCATACCATACGGTATCCCCGGCGATTGCGCTCTCGGCCAGGATGCCGGCGGCTTTGAGCCCGCCGATGAGCAGGTCGTTGGGCCACTTGATCTTGGGATCCAGTCCGGTGACCTTCCGCACCGCCCGGGCGGCGGCGATCCCGCCGATGATGCTGATGAAGGGCAGTGCTTCCAGGGTGGGACGGAACAAGACGGAAACAAGCAGGTTGCCCGGCTGGGATACCCAACTGCGGCCCTGGCGTCCCCGGCCCGCCCGCTGCACCTCGGCCACCACCACCGCGCCCTCTTCGGCGTCGCCTTCCCCAAGCTTGGCCGCCTCGTCCATGGTGGATGACAACTCCGGGTAATAAAGCAACCGCCGCCCCACGATACGGGTGAACAACCCCTGCCGGACTGTAGCAGCAACCAGATTAGGAGGCATGTCTTACTCGATTCCCAGAGGGTTTCTGGAATCTTGTAGAGCCGGCGATGACAAGATTAAGAGGCAAGTCTTACTCGCCGTATAGCCGCAATATGGAAACCCGGCTGCGCCGGCGCCCGGCTCACCAGCCGTGTTCTAGCTTGTCTTTTAGGATGTCGACCAATTCGGAGACCGGCACGCGTGCCTGGTGCATGGTGTCGCGGTCGCGGACGGTCACCTGATTATCGTCGATGGTGTCGAAGTCGATGGTCACGCAGTAGGGAGTGCCGATCTCGTCCTGACGCCGGTAGCGGCGGCCGATACTCTGGGCGTCGTCGTACTGAGTTTTGAAGTGCTTGCGAAGGAGGTCGTAGACCCTCCGGGCGGTGGGCAGCAGCTTCTCGTTCCGGCTCAGGGGCAGGGCGGCCACGGTGACGGGCGCCAGGTCCCGGTGGATGTGGGAGACCACGCGCACCTTTCCGCTGTCGGAAGGACCGTCGGGTTCCTCGTCGTAGGCGTCCAGCCAAAAGGCCAGCACCGCCCGGTCGACGCCTCCCGAGGGCTCGATCACGTAGGGAAAGTAGCGTTCTTGCGATTCGTCGTCGAAGTACGAGAGGTCCTCGCCGCTGGACTCGGAGTGCTGTTTAAGGTCGTAATCGGTGCGGTCGGCGATGCCCTCCAGTTCCGCCCAGCCCCAGGGGAACCGGTACTCGATGTCGTAGCAGTCCTTGGCGTAATGGGCCAGTTCGTCCTCGCCGTGGCGGCGTAATCTGAGATTTTCGGGCCGGATACCCAGGTCCACGTACCATTGGAAGCGGTCCTTCACCCACTTGTCCAGCCACTCCTGGTCGGTGCCCGGCTTCACGAAGAACTCCACCTCCATCTGCTCGAACTCCCTGGTGCGGAAGGTGAAGTTGCCGGGGGTGATCTCGTTCCGGAAAGACTTGCCGATCTGGCCGATGCCGAAGGGCAGCTTCTTGCGGGTCGAGTTGAGCACGTTGGCGAAATTGACGAAGATGCCCTGGGCCGTCTCCGGCCGCAGAAAGACCTCGTTGGCCGTGTCTTCCACGGGGCCCATGAAAGTCTTGAACATCAGGTTGAACCGCCGCGGCTCGGTCAACTCGCCGCCGCACTCGGGGCAGCGCAACGCTTTAAGCGTGGCCGCGGCCTCCGGAGATTCCGGGTCCACGCCGGTCGCCTCCAAGAGGTGGTCCTGCCGGAACCGGGTGTGGCACTCTTTGCACTCGACCAGAGGGTCGCTGAAGTTCTCAACGTGCCCGCTGGCGACCCAGGTCTGAGGGTGCATCAGGATGGCGGCGTCCAGTCCCACCATGTCGTCCCGTTCCGTGATAACCGAGCGCCACCAGGCCTCTTTTACGTTGCGCTTGAGTTCGACGCCCAAGGGGCCGTAGTCCCAGGTGGAACCCAGCCCGCCGTAGATCTCCGAACTTTGGAACATGAAACCCCGGCGCTTGGAAAGGGACATCATCTTGTCCATGTCGGCATAGGGCATATGGCGGACCAAACGGGTACCTCCTCAGGTGCGGAAAAAGGGTTCTAGTGCGATCGCGGTCTTATTTATGGGCCCCAGTCGAGGTTACCAACTCCCGTGGGAGATGTAAACGGGGCCGGCTAACTGACGTGGGGCGCGGCTTCACCGATGACGGGCATACGGAGCCGCACGGCCTCCGCCAGGCTGTCGGCACGCAGGTCCTCCAGCTTGAGGTACTGCGCGCCCATGGCCTCGGCTATCGGCTGGACCAGGCCCAGCTTGATGAAACCGGATTCGGTGTCCACCACCACCGACGGTATCTTGTCATCGCCGATGATCCCCGCCGCGGCGGACGCTTCGTCCAGCGGCGAGTCCGGCCCCTGGGCCACGTTGCCCCGGCCGTCGGACAGCAGGACCACCAGGGGCAGCACGTCCCGGTCCTTGATCCGCTCCGTCTCGATGACCTCCAAGGCCTTGAACAGCCCGGCGCTCAGCGGCGTCCGGCCTCCGGTGGGCATCTCCTGTAGGTGGAGCTGGGCCAGATCGACGCTGTTGGTGGGCGGCAGCAGCAGATCGGCCTTGAGTCCGCGGAAAGAGATCAGCCCCACCCGGTCGCGCCGCTGGTAGGCGTCCAGCAACAGGGACATGATGGCCCCTTTCACCGCCACCATCCGCCGCTGCGCCCCCATGGAGCCGCTGGCGTCCACTACGAACAACACCAGACTGCCGGACCTGCTCTCCCTGACCTTGACCCGGATGTCCTGCGGTTCGACCAACACGGCATTACCGGACTCGGTCGACGCCCGGCGGTCTATTTGGTGAGGGGCGGCGGCGCGCAAAGTCGCGTCCAAGGCCAGGCCCGACGCCTTGCCCTCGGGCTGGCGCGAACGCACGTAACGCCCCGCCGAGGAGTCGGTGATGGTGACATTGCGGCGGCCGGAGGCGCGGCGGGCGCGCTTGTCGGGCGGCGTCAGATTCAGCGGCCGCACGGGAAAGGGGTCGCCAATCTCGAACTGCTGTTCAGGGAGTAAGGAACCCGGGCCGGAATCATCGGACTCTGAGTCAGGTTCCTGGGGTTCCGGTTCCGAGGGTCCTAAGTCCGAGGGCTCTGAATCGCCCTCTCCTTGGTCCCCGTCTCCGGACTGGTCTTGCGGCTCCCGTTGGTTGTCCCGGCTTTGAAAGTCGTCCACCATGGAGTCCAGTTGTTCGGTGGCCAGGTTGGGCTGCTGGAAGGGCTGACGCCGCTGCCGGTGCAGCAGGGCCAGGTTGGCGGCCTCGCGGACGTCCTCGGCGTTAACCTCGGTCCGGTCCTCGTAGGCCGCGATGGTGCTGGCGGTCTTGTACATCACGATGTCGCCGCGCATCCCGTCCACATCGTACTCGGCGCAGATGGAGGTGATGAGCGTCAGGATGTCGTCGCTGACCTGTACCTGTGGCAGCAATCTCTGACTGCGCTGCACTCTCTCGCGCTCGTCTTGCTCCGACTGTTGCCACTCCGCCATGAACCCTTGGGGGTCGGCCTCGTAGGCGATGCGGCGTTTGACCACCTGTTGGCGTTCCTCGGGGGTGAACCGGCTGTCCACCTCCACGGCAAGGCCGAAGCGGTCCAGGAGTTGGGGCCGCAGGTCGCCTTCCTCTGGATTCATGGTGCCCACCAGGATGAACTCCGAGCGGTGGCTCACCGAGATTCCCTCGCGCTCGACGTAGTTACGGCCCATGGCGGCGGCGTCCAGCAGTATGTCCACTAGGTGGTCGTTGAGCAGGTTAACTTCGTCGATATAGAGGATGCCCCGGTGGGTGGCGGCGATGAGGCCGGGCTCGAAGACCCGGTTGCCGGTCTTGATGGCCTCTTCGATGTCCAGAGAACCCACCAGCCGGTCCTCGGTGGCGCCCACGGGCAGGTCAACGATGGGAATCTGGCGGACCACCGTCGTCGCGTCATCGTTGTTGGGTTCGCAGCGGCCGCACAACCCCTGCCGGTCGTCAGGGCTGCAGTTATATGGACACCCTTGGACCACCGTTACCGAGGGAAGCAGGGCCGCCAGGGAACGGACCGCCGTGGACTTGGCGGTGCCCTTCTTCCCTCGCACCAGAACGCCGCCGATCTTCGGGTTGACGGCGTTCAGGAGCAGCGCCCGTTTCATGGCCCTTTGACCGACGATGGCTGTGAACGGGAACCGGTACTCGATGCTGGGGGCGGCGTCTTGTCGGGTCACGTGCGTGCGGGCGCTCCAGTCACCGGGTCAAAGCGGTTGCCCGCCTTCTCGTCCCGCCGCTGGTACCAATACAAACCCGCCGTTACCCCGGCGGCCATCAGCGTCCAAGTGAGGAACTGTCCGACCATGGTCAGGGTCCGGAACAACTCGAGCAGGTCGATGGGCACCGGGACCGGGTCGGGATTGGCCGGATGGGCGAAGAACATGACGGCGGCGAAAACCCCGTATACCAACGCCGCCCCTGCGTACATTCGGAGCCTGGTAGCGGCGTCCCGGACCCGCTCGTTGATCGCGCGAAGTCCGAACAGCAGGGCTCCCACGCCCAGCACCGACAGAATCATGAACATGGTTTGCAAACCCTGCCGGTAGGTCAGAGTGTCCGGCTCGCCGACCCCGGGCGGATTCAGCGGGTAGCGGATGAACGGGAACAGGGACAAGGCCCAGAATCCCAGGGCCGCCACGGTCACCGCCACGGCCAGGGGTTTCCAATTGGGAACGACCCGGCGCAGCACGGTGAATCCAGCGGCGAACACAACGCCCAAGACGGCCCCGTAGATCCCGGTACCGAGGGCCATTCCCCACCGTTGAGCGCCGAGGGG